>JAILAF010000013.1 GCA_024681775.1 Lachnospiraceae bacterium | reverse complement strand
TCTCCCGTGATGAGCTCCAGCAGAGTGGCCGCAAACATTCCCGACAGGAATGTCAGAACCAGATTACCTTTGCAGGGAATGGCAGCAAAGAGCATGATGATCCCGCCGCTTCCGTAGATAGGAAGAAAGGGGCCCCGAAGGAAGCCCCTGTTCACGAATCTGTGCTGCTTGGCAGACACATAGCATGTCTCCCAGATCCAACCAACCAGACAATATACAAAAAAGAAAAAGATCCATTGTATCGCAGTATATTCAGCCATATCTTTCCCTTTGAGATGTTCTTGTGCTAGTTTTCTGTGTAAAGTTTCTATGAGAAGGTAATGACGGCGTTCTTGGGCTCTCTGGATTTCTCCACGGAAACCGCATGGAGCACAGGGCCTTCCCCATCGTAATCTTTGAAAAACTCTTTCGTCACGGTAGCCGTCACCACCACCCAGTCCTTGTCATGGATGGAATCTGCCTCCGCATATTCACAGGCGTATCCCAGAAATGCCATATCGTCGGCGCAGCAGGTCATGGCCATACGGCCGGGGATGAAATACCCCTTGGGGAAATCATCGGGCCGCATGCACAGCGCCTGGAACACCACTGTCTTGCCCACATAGCGCTCTGCGTGGTCCATGGCATCCAGGTACCAGATGCCGTAGGTCTTTTCATCCAGCACGATCTCCTGCTGGTCCAGGCTGTAGGGCAGATCCTCCTCAAAGATCTCGTTGATCTCTCCCTTGGAGTCCTCAAAGACCACATCGGCGGTAGGCGCCACGGCCTTCACGTTCCTGCGGTAGGACGGGAGCTGATCCCGGACGGTATCGCAGCGGTTAAAGATGATGAGCTCGGACTTCCGGAGCATCTCCGCCAGGAGACTCTTCATGTTGGTGTAGTACATGGGGAAGGTGGATCCGTCGATCAGGGTGATCTGCTGATCCAGCCTCCAGTTCCAGGGGAGCTTCATATCCTTCGCATTCCACATGCCGTTCCACTCCACGATGATGCGGTCCGGCTTGTACTCACGCTCCAGTCTGGAAAGCTCCGCAGGGACAAAAGCGCTCTGCTCGGGGATGACCACCAGGTCCGTCCTGCTGCGCTCCAGCAGGGGGATGTCATATTCGTTCTCCCCCTCCTCGCACAGGAGGAGCAGGGTCCTCCCCTTGATCTGGAAATAATTCTGGGCGAGGGTGAATTTGATGAATTCCGTCTTGCCGCTCTCCAGAAATCCATTGATCATATATACGGATTTGGTTTTCATGCAAACAGCTCCTTCAGCTTATCTTCCTTCAATTCGGAACCGATGACGCAGATCTTACCGGTAACCTGAGGCTTGCCGGAACGGACCTCCTGCTCTTCGGGCACATAATCGTAGTAGATCCAGGTGCCGTCCTGGGCGGGCACCATGCCCTTGGCACGGAGGATCACACCGTACTCTCCGCTGTCCAGAGCGGAAAGGATACGGGAGATGTCATCCTGCGTATATTTCTTGGGAGACTCCATGCCCCAGCTGGTAAAGATCTCATCCGCATCATGACCGTGATGATGATGGTGCTCATGATCGTGGTCATGATGGTGGTGGCACTCACACTCGGGATCGTCGCACTCCTCATCATCATCGTCATGATCATGGCAACAGCCATGATCATGATCCACTTCCTCATGAGCGTGCTCATGAGGATGTGAGGGATGGTGGTGGTGGCAGCATTCATGATTGTCATCATCATCATCGTCGTGATGGTGGTGGTGGCAGCATTCATGATCGTCATCGTCATCGTTATCCACTTCCTCATGAGCGTGCTCATGAGGATGTGAGGGATGGTGGCACTCACACTCCGGGTCGTCACACTCCTCTCCATCGTGATGATGGTGATGATGGTGATGGTGCTCGGGCTCTGCCTTGGCCTTCTCCATCATCTCTGCCAGCAGCACATCGATCCTGTCGGCGCCCTCGATGGTAGCCAGCACATCTGCGCCGTCCAGATCCGCCAGAGGGGTGGTGATGATGGTGGCCTTCTGATTGTGCTCACGGATCAGAGCCACAGCCTCCGCGATCTTCTCCTCGGATACCTTGTCGGTACGGCTGAGGATGATGGTGCCTGCATACTCGATCTGGTTGATGAAGAACTCACCGAAGTTCTTGATATACATTTTTGCCTTGGATGCATCCACCACAGCCACTGCGCTGTTGATCTGCACCTCCAGCTCATCCGCAACACGCTCCACTGCCTTCAGCACGTCGGAAAGCTTGCCGACGCCCGAGGGCTCGATGAGAATACGCTCGGGGGCATAGGTGGAGATGACTTCCTTCAGAGAGGTGCCGAAATCTCCCACCAGGCTGCAGCAGATACAGCCGGAATTCATCTCGCGGATCTCGATGCCGGACTCCTGTAAAAAGCCGCCGTCGATGCCGATCTCACCAAACTCGTTCTCGATGAGGACGGTCTGACTGCCGTTTAAAGCTTCCTTCAGAAGCTTTGCGATCAGAGTTGTTTTCCCGGCGCCCAAAAAGCCGGATACCACATCAATTTTCGTCATAGTTTTTACTACCTCCATACTAAAACCATTTATTCAAAGCACGAGTGAGACTGTAAGCCGGGTTCTGTCGTGTGTGATCATCTATCTAGTACGACTGTCACCAGCCGCATCAAGCGACCTACCTGAAAGACGGCCGGGCCGGCCTTAACCTTTCGATTTGGTCTTACTTCGGATGGGGTTTACACAGCCGGACCCGTTACCGGGCCCGCGGTGGTCTCTTACACCGCCTTTTCACCCTTACTGATTGCTCAGCGGTTCTTTTCTGTTGCACTGGCCTGGGAGTCACCTCCACCAGACGTTATCTGGCATCCTGCCCTATGAAGCCCGGACTTTCCTCACCCCGCTTGCGCGGGCCGCGATCACATGTCCCACTCGTATTGAATCGGATCTAACGCTTCCTTATACCCGGAAGCAGCTGCCTCCCACGAACTCTCTGCAGATGGAGTTGTTGGGAAGGAATTCGCTGGGCACGCTCAGGAAATAGTCCAGGAATTTTAAGAGGCGCTTTGCCTCGTAGTATTCCGGCTCGTCCTTGCCGATCTCGAAAAGCAGGGGCTCGGCAAAGGGCTTGAGCAGTGCCAGCTCAAAGACCATGGCGGAATTGAACATAGCATCCGCCTCCTCCTGGAAGGGAAAGATGTTCTCTTCCTCGCCGCGCCGGACAGAAGCCCACATACCCAGGGTACGCTTTGCGTCCGATCCGCGGGTCCTTGCATCACGCACCATGCGCCGCAGGAGTCTGGCGTCGGTGGTAGCGATACGGTTGTGTGCATCCACATTGATGCTGGTGAGAGCGGAAATGTAGATCTTGAACTTGCTCTCATTGGGCAGCGCATAGGACATTTTTTCATTCAGTCCGTGGATGCCTTCGATGACAAGGATGTCATCTTCCTCCAGCTGCAGGAAGTTACCGTTGTACTCTCTGCGGCCGATCTTGAAATTAAAGGAAGGGATCTCCACCCGCTCGCCGTTCAGGAGCTTCAGCATGTCCTCGTTGAACTTTGCGGTGTCGATGGCTTCGATGCACTCGAAATTGTAATTGCCGTCCTCGTCCAGGGGGGTGTCCTCCCGGTTGACGAAGTAATCGTCCACGGCAACGGGATGGGGCTTTAAGCCCAGGGTCCGCAGCTGGATGGACAGACGATGGGAGAAGCTGGTCTTGCCCGAGGAGGAAGGCCCCGCGATCATGACGAACTTCACGTTCCCCCGGGACGCGATCTGCTTAGCGATCTCGCCGATGCGGCGCTCCTGCTCCGCTTCCTGCACCAGGATCAGGTCGTTCATACCGCCCTTACAGATCCTGTCGTTGAGACTGCCCACGCTCTTGATCCCCACCTGGTTGCACCAGTGGTGAGTGGTCATAAAGGTTTCATAGAGCTTTTTGCGCTCCCGGAACGGATCCACCACCGTGGGGGTCTTGCGCTCGGGAAGGAGCAGCATGTAACCGTCGCAGTAGGCGATGAAGTCAAAGTATTTCACATACCCGGTACGGGGCAGCATGTAGCCGTAGAAATAGTCGTAGTATCCGTCCAGCTCATAGATGTTGACTCTGGAACTGCGGCGGTATTTGAAGAGCTTTACCTTGTCCTCCATGCCGCAGCTTTCAAAGAGTGCGATGGCATCATCGACGGGAAGGGAACGCTTCATGTAAGGAATGTCCCGCTCCACCAGCTCCTGCATCTTCTCCTTGATCTGCGACGCGATCTCCCCGGAGACAGGGAACCCGCCCTCGGGATTCACAAAAAGGCCGTTGCCCACGGCGAAATCCACGATGGTGTGATTGGCAACATCGGCTCCGTAGATCTCCTGGATGGCCTTGATGAGCAGCATGGTGGCTGCTCTCACATAGGTCTTGTGACCGATGACATCCTTCAGGGTGAAAAAACTGACATCACTGTCTCTGTCCACCTTCTTAAAGAGCTCACGGATCTTGCCGTTGTCGCTCACCGCTGCGATGGGCGCATCGTATCTGTCCTGAAAGTCCTTCGCCACGTCTTCCCAGGTGTGATTTCCGGAATAGGTTCTCAGTTCCCCCTCAAAATTCAGCGTATAAGTAGCCATGTTCACCTCCGATTTCACGCGTCTGCCGCGCGCAATTTAAGTCACCGCACGCGCCAGGGCGTTCCATTTTCGTTTCTGATCGATCTCCCGCAGGCGCTCTTCCGGCCTTGCATGCAGTCCTTCCAGCTCCGCCCGGAGCCGGTCCAGGGACTCCGCTTCCTCCGAAAGATAGTCTGCCAGACTGCGCCGCAGCAGGAGGTCCGCACCATACCGGTCCGACAGTTCCAGCGCCGCTGCTTCCGGCGATCCCGGGAGATCCGAAAGCCCGGCGAGCAGCTCTGTCAACTCCCGCAGGTCTCCTGCAGCTTTTCCTTCCGCATCCTTCCCGGCAGGCACCGCCAGCATGGGGAAATACCATTTCCCCTCATCCTTCAGACACGCTCCGCGGATCAGGGAGAAGCCCTGCTCCCGGAGAAATGCCCTGAAATGCATCAGCTCCGACTGGGGCTGTAGCACGAGGAATGCCATCCGGCTGACTGCCTCGCTCCCCCCGGTCAGGATCTCCTCCATCAATGCGCCGCCCATGCCCGCAATGACACACGCGTCACATTCGCCCGGTGAGACGGCAGAAAAACCGTCGGAGATCCGGATGTCGATGTGCTCCTCCAGTCCCGCCTCACGGACGTGCTCTCTTGCGCGCTGCAGAGGGCCTTCCCGGAGATCCGCCGCGACGACCCGGTCAGCGATGCCCCGCCTGATCAGTTCCAGGGAGACAAAGCCGTGGTCGCAGCCGATATCCGCCACGGTAAATAGCGTATCCGGCGCAGGAGCGGGGGATGATCCCCGCCCCAGGCCGGCCAGTTTCAGTAGTGTTTCCAGTCTGTCCGAAAGGGTCATATCACTCCAGGAAATCCTTCAGCTTCTTGAGTCTGCTGGGCTGGCGGAGCTTCCGCAGCGCCTTCGCCTCGATCTGACGGATACGCTCACGGGTGACGTCAAATTCCTTGCCCACCTCTTCCAGGGTACGGGCACGTCCGTCATCCAGACCGAAGCGCAGCCGCAGCACCTTCTGTTCTCTCTCCGTCAGGGTCTCCAGCACCTCACCCAGCTGCTCTCTTAAGAGCATCTGCGTTGCCGCATCTGCAGGTGCGGGCACATTGTCGTCCTGGATGAAGTCGCCCAGATGGCTGTCCTCCTCCTCACCGATGGGAGTCTCCAGGGAAACGGGCTCCTGGGAGATCTTCAGGATCTCACGGACACGCTCCACGGGCATATTCATCTCCACGGCGATCTCTTCGGGGGTAGGTTCACGCCCCAGCTCCTGCAGCAGCTGACGGCTGACACGGATCAGCTTGTTGATGGTCTCCACCATATGGACAGGGATACGGATGGTCCTCGCCTGGTCCGCAATGGCTCTGGTGATGGCCTGACGGATCCACCAGGTTGCGTAGGTGGAGAACTTGTATCCCTTGGTATAGTCGAATTTTTCCACGGCCTTGATCAGGCCCAGGTTTCCCTCCTGAATCAGGTCCAGGAAGAGCATGCCGCGGCCCACATAGCGCTTTGCAATGCTGACCACCAGTCGCAGGTTGGCCTCTGCCAGACGCTTTTTGGCGTCCTCATCGCCGTCCTCCATGCGCTTTGCCAGCTCGATCTCCTCCTCCGCGGACAGCAGGGGAACCTTACCGATTTCCTTCAGGTACATGCGCACCGGATCCTCGATGCTGATGCCCTCGGGCACGGAGAGGTCGATATTTTCCATATCGACTTCTTCTTCCTCGGAGATATCCATCTCCTCGGAATCCTCGTCGGGTACCTCGTCCTCCATGCGGATCACGTCCACATTGATGGAGTCCAGGAATTCCAGGACCTTGTCGAACTGATCCTCATCCAGCTTCAGGTCGGCGAAATAGTCCACCACCTCCTGGTACTCGAGGACGTTCTTCTTTTTCTTGGACAGCGCCTGAAGGCTGTGGAGACGTTCTTCAAATCTGACCTGACCTGCCTCCTCTTCCTTCAGCTCCTCGCTGACCGGTTCTGCGACCACTTCCTGTTTTTTCTTTGCCATGCTCTCTCCCTTCACAAAGAGAAACCCCTTCGGAGCTCTCTGTATTTCCTGTTATCGTCTGCTTTCCGTGCCGGTATCCCGGTCAAAAAAGCTTCTTCCTGCGCAGCTCTTCCAGCTGCTGCCTCTTACGCAGTGCCTCCTGCATATGCTCGATGGAAGGATCCTCCGCTGCGGCATAGACCGCGACGCTGTGTTCCTTCACCTTGCACACCAGATCCTGCAGGATCTTGCTCCGCTCCGGGGATTCCTGGAGCTCGGACAGATCCGCACCGATGACGCCTGCCACCTCCGGCAGTTCCTCCTCGGAAAAGCCCTTCATGATGGAGGCGGGATCGTAGGTACCGTCCCGAAGAGACCGGTAGACCTCCTCCGCAAGTCTTGCGTTGAGCCCTTCCGTGTAATCCTCCGGCTGGAGGTAAGCGGAGATGGGACCGAAGAGCTCCGGCTCCTCCGTCAGCCAGGTGAGCAGGAGCTTCTGATCCCGGGCCGCAGTATTTTCCGCTTCTTTCTTAACTCTGGTGGATTGAGGGCGCTCGTAGGGGGACTTTTCCGGTGCCGTCCCTTCCCGCACCCGCAATTCCTTCTGCAGCGCATCGGGATTGATCTGATACCGCTCACACACTGCCGTGAGGTAATTGTTCCTGGCCAGTCCCTCGGGGACCTTCAAAAGGAGCTTCAGCACTTCCTCCTGGAATCGGGTCCTGGAATCGGGATCCGTCTGGTCCGAGCTCTCATAGAGCTTACGCGCCTGGAAGAGGAATCCGTTCTCCGCATTTGCGATGCGTTCCCGGAAGGCTTCCGCGCCGTTTTCCTTGATGAATTCGTCCGGATCCTTCTGGGGGCTTAAGCCTATGACCTTGCAGCCAAGGCCCGCTTCCCTGCAGATCTCGATGGCCCGCAGCGCCGCCGTGACGCCGGGACCGTCGCTGTCATAGGCCAGGTAGATCCGGTTCCTGTCGGTGTGCCGCCGCAGGAGATTCGCCTGCTCCACGGTAAAAGCGGTGCCCAGGGAAGCCACCGCTTCGTCAAAGCCCGCCTGATGCATGGCAATGACATCCATATAGCCCTCGCAGAGAATGAAATGATCGGCTCTGGACCTTCTGGCCAGATGATAGCCGTACATGTTCCTGCGCTTGTTGAAAAAGTCCGTCTCCGGGGAATTCAGGTACTTGGGCTTGGCATCTCCCATGACTCTGCCACCGAAGGCGATGACATGGCCCGCCGCGTCCTGAATGGGGAAGATCACCCGGTTCCAGAACAGGCCCGAGAGCCCGTCCTTCTCGGAGAAGGAAGCCAGTCCGGAGAGCCGGATCTCCTCATCCGTAAAGCCCTGACTCCGCAGGTACTCGATGACTCTGGAGCCGTCCTTGCCGGCGTAGCCCAGGCCGAACTTCAGGATGGTCTCATCCGTCAGCTGTCTGCCCCGCAGATATTCCAGTCCCCGCTCTCCGTGAGGGGAATGGAGCTCCTTATAGAAAAAGTTCCCCGCCTGCTTGTTCAGCTCCATCACCCGTTCCCGGGTCTGCATCCGCTGTTTTTGCTGCGGCGTATCCTCCTGCTGCGGAAGGCTGATCCCCGCCCTGGCGGCCAGGGTCTGCACCGCCTCGGGAAAGGTCATGCTCTCATACTTCATGAGGAAGCTGTAGACATTCCCGCCCTCGCCGCAGCTGAAGCATTTGTACATCTGCTTCCGCTCGCTGACGGAGAAGGAAGGATTGTGATCGTTGTGGAAGGGACAGAGTCCCACGTAGTTGTTCCCCTTGCGCTTCAGGGACACATACTCGGAGATCAGGTCCACGATATTGGTGCGCAGGCGCACTTCTTCGATGATCTCATCGGAATAAAACATGTCTCCTCTCCCTCCCAACAGATGGAGCACGAAGTGCTCTGCTGCTTAATTTCAATACTCCCAGGACTTGGGAACAAAAAGGTCATTGTAGGTGGTGATGGCGTAGCGATCCGTCATGGAACCCACATAATCGCACACCACCCGGGGCAGCTCTTCTCCCCGCTCCAGGAGCTCCAGATACTCTGCCGGCATCTCCGATTCATGCTCCAGGAAGTAGTAATACAGAGTCTCCACCAGAGCCTCTGCCTTGCTCTCCTCGCTCTTTGCCACGGGATTGGTGTACACGGCCTTAAACATGAATTCCCGGATGGCTTTCATGGCATTCCCCACCCGCTCGGACATGCAGATATCGTCCTTGTCGGTGCTGCTCATGATGATGTCATGGATCAGCACATCCAGCCGCTCTCCCGGCACGGAACCCAGTACACTGCGGATCTCCGCGGGTACATCCTCCTCCCGCAGGATCCCCGCCCGCACCGCATCGTCCATATCGTGATGGATGTAGGCGATCTTGTCAGAGAGGCGTACCACTCTGCCCTCCAGGGTGGCGGGCCGCAGGCTGATCTGATGGTTCAGGATCCCGTCCCGCACTTCCCAGGTCAGGTTCAGACCCTGGCCGTTTTTCTCCAGGAGCTCCACCACACGAACGCTCTGCTCATTGTGGCGGAAGCCCAGCGGACAGACTCTGTTCAGCGCCCGCTCTCCCGCATGACCGAAGGGGGTATGCCCAAGATCGTGCCCCAGAGCGATGGCCTCCGTCAGATCCTCGTTCAGGCGCAGTGCCTTGGCGATGGTCCTGGCGTTTTGCGACACCTCCAGGGTATGGGTGAGGCGGGTCCTGTAATGGTCCCCCTCGGGATTTAAGAAGACCTGGGTCTTATCCTTCAGTCTCCGAAATGCTTTGCAGTGCAGGATGCGGTCCCGGTCCCGCTGATAGACGGGCCGGATATCACATGCCGGCTCCTCCCGGTCCCTGCCCTTCGACTCTGCGCTCAAGGATGCATAGGGACTCAGGTACTCTTTTTCCCGTTCTTCCAGGCTCTCCCTTATGGTCATAGATCCCTCCGCCGCATTTTCTGCCGTGAAAAAGTCACCATAGATATTATTCTGTCCCGGGAGTCGATTTCCTTTTTCCGGAGAAAAAATATTTGAAAAAAGGAAACGCCGCCATGGCAGCGGCACCGGGAACCTTTATCCGGGGAAAACAAAGAGGGCGCTAAGCTGTGCTTAACGCCCGTTTCATGCAGGAAAAGAGACTCGAACTCTCAAGGTGTTGCCACCACACGGACCTGAACCGTGCGCGTCTACCAATTCCGCCATTCCTGCGAACAACAGTGATATCTTACAATGCAGGAAGCAGAATGTCAAGACGAAATTTCGGATTTTTTTCATCCGCTGAAAGTCCTGTATTTATGCGGTTTTACACGGTACCGGTAAAGAGAGAACCGGCAAAATTGCTGTAATCTCCGGCAGCATTGTAGGTGGAATTGCTGCTCGCGGCATAGTTCGCATTAGATTCCACCATCGCTGCGGATACGGTAGCGCTGTATCCGTAGGAACCCTTGCCTTCAAAGAGCTTCTTGATGTCCTTCTCATCCGCTGCGGCCAGCTTCTCTTCGTCCAGGGAAAGCTTTCCGTCCTTGGAAACGGTGATGCCCACCTTTGCCAGATCGGAGGATGCACCTGCGGTGGTAGCCTTCAGATTCGTCATCCGGTTTGCAATGGAGGAATGGTCCACTGCGGAGGTGGTCTCCAGAAGGTTATTGTACGCTTTCACATAGGAGGAAACCGCTGCCTTACGCTTGTCCGCATCCTCCGGATCCGCTTCCGCGCCCCCGGTCACCGCCTTTTGCACGGCATCCGCCGCAGCCTTCACCTTGCTGTAGGCATTCGTCTTCTGATCCACAGCCGCAGCCGTGTGCGATGTAATGGAAGAAAGCACATCGGAAGAGCTCTTCGCGGTCTTGCTGTCCGAGGTCTTCTCTGCCCCCGCGGGATCTGCCGCATAGTAAGCCTTCATCAGCTTCCCGTAACTGCCGTTTTTGACGGAAGCGTAATCCGAAAGCCAGCTCATATTGGTCATGGCGTCCCCGGACCTGCTGGTGGGAAGACTCGAAAACAAAGCGGAATAATCTGTTTTTGCTGAAATATTGATCGCCATATCATCACCTCCGGCATCCTTGCCTTTTTTGTATCTCCGTATACGCAGGGCTACAGTCATCCTCGCTCTTCCTTACGGAAAAAACGCCCAACGAAAAACTGAGGATGGAACATCCTCTTCCACCCTCAGCATAGCATTCGAGATATCTTATGTAAAGTAAAATAATCCTAAAACCGCTATCCTCCCGGGACGCGGAAAACGCTCAGATCCTGACACCGAGCATGTTCTCGATGAGGGCCTGCAGCTCCACCGAAACCTCAATGGTGGACATGCTCTCGCCGGAGATGCCGAAGATTCCGAAGAGGATGGCGGCGGCTCTGCCTCTGGGGTTCACCACCTTCATGACTCCCTCTTCGTTCCCGCGCTCGATGAGCTCCTCAAAGCCGTCCAGCAGGCGGTAGTAGGTCTGCAGGCGGATGGCATCGTACTGATACCGCAGCTCCGGATTCTCAAAGCACCGGTCCGTGGAGGCTTTGGCCTCCCGGAAGCTCCGCTGGCAGAAGTACACGAAGGTCTTCAGGATCTCCGTCACCTTCTGCTCCCTGCTTTGCATCAGGGTGAGCAGCAGTTCCGTATCCTGCACGCTCCTGCGCTCCAGCACCGCTTTATAGAGCTGTTCCTTGGAGCCGAAATAGTGCAGGACGGTGCCGCGCACCACCTCCGCAGCAGCCGCCACATCGTCCAGATTGACACCGTAATAGCCGCGCTCCAAAAAGAGCTGCTCCGCCTGATCCAATATCTGTTTCTTTCGTTTTTCCGGTTGGATCCTGGTCCTGCTCATGTGTAAACCTCCGAGGCCACTGTTTAAGGCTAGTATACCTCTTTATTGACACATGGTCAACAGATTAAAGATTACCGGTTAACTCCCGCACTTCCTCACCCAGACGCTGCCGCAGATAGTCTGCCAGCACCTTGGCCGCATGCTCGTGGGACACGTAGCCGGGATGCATATGGGCGCCGTACTCTTTTGCCCCCGTGTCGGGGATGTTCAGGAACATCACATTGCTGTCCCCGGTCTCCTCCCGGTAGGTGTTCACTGCCTCGGAGAGGTAGGGGGTCAGATAGTAGCCCAGCATTCCGTAGGTCCAGACGATGTGCGCCTTGGGGTAGACCCTGCGCAGGGTCTTCAGGAAGCCGATCACCGCTGCGATCACCTTCTCCGCGTCCTCTCTTACGTAGGAGCCGTCAGGATTCCTGCGCTGCTTGCACAGGCCGACCCCGGGCACGTGGAGAGGCGGC
The DNA here is from genome assembly GCA_024681775.1 of Lachnospiraceae bacterium. GTDB lineage: Bacteria > Bacillota > Clostridia > Lachnospirales > Lachnospiraceae > AC2028. The sequence goes on along the minus strand of JAILAF010000013.1, from coordinate 84,624 downwards.
TGGTCAAAAGCGGAATTGTCATTGGTTCCAAGGTTTACGATCACCGCATCCGGCTGCCACTGAGAAAAGTCATAGGGCTCCTGGGTCTTCAGCTCCTCTTCGTTAAAGTATCCGGAAGCCAGACCACAGACCTTCTCATAGACGGAGGGGATGTTGTGACGGACGTCATTGTCCCAGCCGCAATAGACCCCCCAGCCTCCCTGGGAAAAGAGACGCACCTCCGCATCCAGCATTTTCCCAAGAAGTCTGCCGTAATGTCTGCTGCAGCTCATGTACATGGCCAGCCAGTCCGTATCCGCAGTGGCGCCGTAGGTGCCTTCGCCGGAAGTGATGCTGTCGCCGATGATCTCGATCTTGTGCTTTGCTTCCCGCACCGGGAGGAACTCTCCGTCCGTAGCAAAACCCTTCACCAGGATCCTGCACTTGTCATCCTCGCTCATGGCCTGCAGCTCTCTGGTAAAGCGCACATTTTTCACTACGCCGGCGGTCATGCCGCGGAAGAGGCAGATGGCCTCGGTACCGGGCAGGAGCATCTGACGGGACATGAGGGCACCGTTCAGCTCGGTGCAGATCCAGGGCTCATGGAAGCCGCAGTCCGTTTCGATGAGGACCCAGAGTTCCGTGCCGTCGCAGTTTACCTCCACAGCGCTGCCGTTAAACAGCAGGGGGATATAATCCTTGCAGGGAGCGTAACGACCGTGGACCTTTACGTTGGGGATCTCGGTTGCTTTGTATTCCTTCAGGAATTGAGATGCCTGTGCGGGGATCATATGTATTCTCCTTTTTCATTCGATTGGGCTCAGGATGCATAATTATCCGAAAGCCGCGTAAAACAGTATATCACAGCTTTGCCGCAGTTACAGCAGTTTCCTTGGATTTTTCGCAGGATTTTCTTTGGAATTTCCTTTGCCCGAAAATCATTTTTTTGTATAATAGAAGTGCGCACGCAAAAATGCGGGTACGGCTAAATGCCCCCTGATATTCATCTGAAAGGAGACACGAAGCAGCATGAAAGACCGATTTACCGATTATATTCTCGAGCAGGAACAGATCTGCCGGCAAAATGACACCATTCCGCAGGAACTCTACGTCCAATACGGCGTGAACCGCGGCCTCCGCGACATCAACGGAAACGGTGTCCTCACCGGACTGACCAATATATCCAAGATCAAATCCTTCGAAGTAAAAAACGGGGAAAAGACGCCCTGTGACGGTGAGCTCTGGTACCGCGGCTACCGCGTGGAGAATCTCATCGGTGCCCTGGGAGAAAAAGAATTCGGCTTTGAGCGCATCGCCTATCTCCTCCTCATGGGAGAGCTCCCGGGAGAGGAACAGCTGGAGTCCTTCCGCACCGTCATCGGCAAATGCAGGACGCTGCCGAAGAATTTTACCAGAGACGTCATCATGAAAGCGCCCTCCGCGGACATCATGAACTCCATGACCAGGAGCATCCTGACCCTGGCTTCCTACGACCGGAGCATTTCCGACAACAGTGTCGCCAACTCCTTACGGCAGTGCATCCAGCTCATCGGGGAGTTTCCGCTGCTGGCGGTCTACGGCTACAATGCCTACAATCACTACATCAAAAACGACAGCATGTTCATCCATCATCCTAACCAGACCATCTCCACCGCGGAGAATCTGCTGATGATGCTGCGCCCTGACAGAAAATACACCCTGACGGAAGCGAAGGTGCTGGACGCTGCCCTGATCCTCCACATGGAGCACGGCGGCGGTAACAATTCCACCTTCACCACCCGCGTGGTCACCTCCTCCGGCTCCGACACCTACTCTACCGTCGCAGCCGCCATGAGTTCCCTGAAGGGACCGAAGCACGGCGGCGCCAACATCAAGGTCATGGAGATGATCTCCGACATCCGGAAGAATGTGAAGGACCTGGCCGACGAGGAGGAGCTCAGCGCATACCTCTCCCGGATCCTGACCGGAGATGCCTTCGACGGCAAGGGGCTCATCTACGGTATGGGACATGCGGTCTACTCTCTCTCCGATCCCAGAGAACGGGTATTCAAATCATTTGTCCAGCGCCTGGCTTCGGAAAAGGGCAAGGAAAAGGATCTGGCCCTCTACGAATCCATCGAGCGGATCGCTCCCGTGCTCATCGCGGAGAAGCGCAAGATCTACAAGGGCGTCAGCCCCAATGTGGACTTCTACAGCGGCTTTGTCTATGAGATGCTGGGGATCCCGGTAGAGCTCTACACCGCCATGTTCGCCGTAGCCAGGATCGTGGGCTGGAGCGCTCACCGCATCGAGGAGCTGGTCTGCATGGACAAGATCATCCGTCCCGCCTACATGAGCGTAATGAAGGAGCTCGAATAAGCCCAAAGGGCTTATTCCTTTCAAATGCTGACAATAGAGCGCACAGCGGTCTATTGTAGAGCTCGAATAAGCCCACGCAACACAAAAAGAGCACTCTCGCGAGTGCTCTTTTTATCGTGCGAAAGGATTCTTACTTTACATCCAGCCGGAGGGCGAAGCAGATCTCTTCCTCGTCCAGGCGGTATGCAGGGAGCAGGGCGGGACCGCAGGAATTGCTGCCGACGCCGCTCATCTTGTAGTCCAGATGCCACTCCAGGGTATCCTTCTTTACCAGCTCGTCGCTGTGGGCGCAGCTCTGCAGCTGCCTGTCCCCGTAGGGCGAGAGGTTAAAGGAAAAGAGTCTGTCGGACGTAGCGACAAAGCTGCCTGCCGACACCCCTGTCACTCTTCTGGCGCCGTTTTCCTGGGGCCGCAGGTAGGGTACCTGCAGGCCGTCCACATCGCTGCCGAAAAATCCCAGATAACTGGACAGATGCTTGTCGGGATAGTTCTCATAAGGGCCGTAGCCGTAGTAGGCCACTTCGGTATCCTCTCCCGGCAGATACAGAGTGATGCCAAACCGGGGCAGATAGGGCATGGTGGTCTCACGCTTTCCCTTCAGTTCCAGAAGGAGGTTCCCCGCGCCATCCACGGTCCAGGTGACCTGTCCCCGGAAGAAGGGCTGGCGGGAAACGGAAGCCAGAGAGAAGCTGCTGCGGATACGGATCGTGTTCTCCCCCTTAGAAACATCCACCCGGTAGACTTTCGCTTGCGGGTCGTCATATCCGGCATCCCGCCACTGATGTCTTGCCCACATATCATTGTCGGTGGGGGCCCGGAAGGTCCCATATTCCATGGGCACCGTGATCAGCTTTTTCCGGCCCTTTTTCATAGCGGAAAAGAGTCCGGTGCGGGGATCGAGATCATAGGCAAATCCCTTTCCGGTGATGCGGATCACATCTTCCGTCTCTTCTGCGGAAAGACCTGACGCGTTTGTCGCGTTTGTCGCTTTTGCCTTTTGCTTCCCCAGGATAGCCGCCTTCCAGTCCTGTACGGCCTCCGGATCTCTGGAGAATTCCAGCTGGTCAAAGCCCAGGAAATGCCCCTTGGGAAGCAGCACTTCTCCGGGAGCACCCTCTCCCTCATCCTGTTCGTTAATGTACTCCAGCAGCAGACACAGATCTCCTCTGCCCTGCTTTTTCCAGTCATCATACACCGCTTCATACCCGGGAAGGGTCAGCAGATCCAGAATGGAGCTTTCGTGGGGCGCAGTCTCGGGGGCTTCGCTGACCCCCTGCCAGATCACGGCACCGTTGCAGGTTAAGGTCAGGCGCAGCGCGATCTTCCCCTTCAGATCCGAGAAGTCCAGCATATTAAAGATCTGCAGCATGCCCTCCACAGGGCTTTCGCAGGCCCGCACGGGGCGGATGGCATTGCGGTATTCCAGGAGTCCCATATGGGGGATACGGTCGGGGCTCACCAGTCCGTCCACACAGAAATTGTTGTCATGGTAACGCTCTCCGCTGTCTCCGCCGTAGCCGAAGCGCACCCTGCCGTCCCCGGTCTTTCCCTGGTATACGGCGTGGTCACACCACTCCCAGACAAAGCCGCCCAGCATACCTTCATAGCGATAGATCCGCTGCATGTAATCCTCGATGTCTCCGGGGCCGTTGCCCATGGCATGGATAAACTCACAGAGGACATAGGGTTTCTTCGGCTTATCGCCGGCAAAATAGGTATCGATCTCCTCCGTGGAGGGGTACATCCTGGAGTAGAGATCCAGATTGCTCAGATCGTTTTTGTGGGTACCTGTGGTATGAATGCTGCTCTCATAGTGGGTCAGGCGGTCGGGATCATAGCGCTTTGTCCAGGCCAGCGCGTCCTCCACACTCTTGCCGAAGCCGGATTCGTTTCCCATGGACCACAGGAGGATACAGCCTCTGTTCTTGTCCCGCAGCACCAGACGCCTCACGCGGTCCACCACCGCATCATGGAACATGGGCATCTGCACCACCAGGCCGAAGGTGTGCTCATGGGAACCGCCGTAGATGGCGGCACAGCCATGACATTCCAGATCCGCTTCCGCAATGAGATAAAAGCCCATGCGCTCTGCCAGCACGGGGAACCAGGGGGCATTGGGATAATGGCTGGTGCGGATGGCATTGATGTTATGAAGCTTCATGAGCTTTAAGTCGCGCAGCACATGTTCCCGGTCCACCGCATAGCCCACATAAGGATCGCTGTCATGGCGATTGACGCCCTTGCACTTGAAGGGGCGGCCGTTCAGGAGAACGACGCCGTCCTTCACGCTCAGGGTCCGTACAGCCACCTGCTCCCGGATCCGCTCCTTCCCGGCGTCGATCACCAGCTCATAGACATAAGGATCCTCTGCGTTCCACAGATGGGGGTTCTCCAGGGTAAGGACCGCTTTGGTCTCCCCCTTCGAAAGCTTTCCTTCCGCTGCTATTTTGCCCTTTGCATCCCGCAGGGTCAGGCGTACATTTCCTGCCTTTTTCCCGCTCCAGGAAAGGGCTTCAAATGACAGCCTTGCCGTTTTTTCATTTGCCCGCAGGGTACGGACGCGATAGTCCCGCAGGTGGTCCAGGGGCCTGCGTAAAAGCAACACATCCCGGAAGATCCCGGTCATGCGGAATTTGTCCTGGTCCTCCAGATAGGTCCCGTCACAGTACTTCAGCACCAGCACGCTGAGGGTATTCTCCCCGGCACGGGCAGCCTCCGTGATCTCGAATTCACTGGGACTGTGGGACACCTGGCTATAGCCGATCAGGCGACCGTTGATCCAGAGATAAAAGCAGGAATCCACGCCCTCGAAGTACAGGTAGAGGCGTCCTCTCAGATCCTCTTCCGTAAGCGGAAAGGTCCTGGTGTAGGCTGCCGCGGGATTCTCCGCAGGGACGTAGGGCGGATCATAGGGGATGGGATAGCGGAGATTGATGTACTGCTGCTGATCATATCCATGGCACTGGATGCAGGAAGGCACAGGGATGGTCTTCCATTTATCGCATCCTTCTCCGGAGACGAATGCTTCCGGCACCAGGTCCGGCCTCTCAAAATATGCGAATTTCCAGTCACATCCTGACAGAAGGGTCACTTCCCCCTCCGGCTCATACCAGCTTCTGGTCTCTTCCGTCCCGATGTGCAGAACGGACGGGTCTTCGTAGAACCGCTCCAGCTTCATTACGCCTTTCCTTCCTTTCTGCGCTGCTCCATCCAGCACTTATGACACATGGCAATATAACTGTCATTGCCTCCCAGAAGCACCTGGGAGCCTTCCGTGATCAGATGTCCGGCGCTGTCGATCCGGGCGTTAACGATGGCTTTTTTCCCGCAGGAACAGATGGTCTTGATCTCTGTGATGGAGTCCGCCAGCTCCATGAGCCGCTGTGCACCGGGGAAAAAGTGGGTCATAAAGTCGGTCCGCAGGCCAAAGCAGAGCACCGGCAGATCCTCATCATCCGCCAGGAGCCTGAGCTGGTCGATCTGCTCCGGGGTAAAGAACTGGGCTTCATCCGCGATGATGACATCAAAACATCCCGTGGAATGGATGGCATCGATGATGTTCACCTCCGGTGAGATGACCCTGGCGTGCGCCTCCAGGCCGATGCGGCTGCGGATGATGTCCGCCCCGTCTCTGGTATCGGTGCTGGGCTTGATGAGCCACACCTTAAATCCCAGCTCCTCATAGTTGAACTTGGTGATCAGGGCCTGGGCCGTTTTGGAGGAGCCCATCGCCCCATATTTAAAATACAGTTTTGCCATTTTCTTAACTCTCTTCCCCTCGTATTCCCTTTATTTCCCGAAAAACTCGTCGATATTTACCAGCCATTCCTCCGGCGGCATATTCTTCAGGAGATATTTTACCGGCTTAAGTGCCAGCACATTCATCACACTTTCCCTGTCGCTCTTTGCCGTGAGAAACATGACAGGAATGTCGGCCGTCGTACTTTCGCTGCGGATCATCTCCAGCACTTTTGCACCGGACACTACCGGCATCTCATAGTCCAGCAGGATGAGATCCACATTGTTTTTCGCCAGGAAAGTGATGGCGTTCATGCCGGAATTGGCCATGAATACATGGTATTTGGCGGAAAGGAGGTTCTTGATCATCCGAAGCATGGTGGGGTCATCGTCCACCACCAGGATCTTCTTTTTTTCCTCCGCTTTGTTGCCCCGCTCCACCGCTTTGTCCAGCACAGCAGCGAGGTCCTTTACGTTCAGAGGCCGCTCCAGTTTTCCCGCCACGGCGGAGATGGTCAAGAGCTTCAGGGACTCCTCCAGCTCCTCCTGGTTGCCCACCAGATAGAGCTCCAGTTCCTTCTCGATGATCTGGTCCTTCAGATAGATCATTACGTCCGTCTGGGCGCAGATGGCCTCATCCAGGTATAGTACCAGCAGTTTGGGAAGGCTCTCAAAGCGACCCAGCGCAGTCACATCCGCCTCGCAGGGGATCACGTCATACCCTTCCTTTTTCAGACCGCTTGCGATGGCATTCACCATAAAGCTGCCTTTCTCTGCGATGAGCATCACCGTTTTATTCATCTCTTTTTTCTGTTCCTCCTTGGGATTATGCATTGAGTAGAGCATCTCTGTCCAGTTTCGTTACGGCATTCATGATCTCTTCCGTCCTCCCCTGCCAGGGCTCGGGGATCCGGTATGCTTTCAGCATCTCGCAGATGGCATCCGCCGTGTCGAAATCAAATGCTTCCGCTGCTTCCCGGATGCCGGCGAAAGCCTCCAGGAGCTGCGCTTCCGGGATCTCCTCCCGGGGATCTTCTGCTTCTTCCGGTCCGTCCAGCACCGAAAGCTTGTCTTCATAGCTGCGATACAGCTCCAGGAGCTCCGGTGTCAGACTCATAATTTCCGCCATATTTTCCGCGTCTCCGCAGCTTTCCAGGTAGGCCGCTTTCTCGGACAGCTCCGAAGCACCGATGAGTCTTGCGGAAGATTTCAGGGCGTGCACCTTTACAGTATATGTCTTCAGGTCTCCGCTTTGCAGGCTGCTTTCGATGAGATCCGCAGTCTCCTTTAAGGACACCCGGAAATCATGGATGGCTTCCTCCAGGATCTCCCGGGTCATGCAGTTTTTGAGCCCCGCATCGATGTCCAGCCCCTCTGCACTGCGCAGGGGATCGTCCGCAGGGATTGCGCTCCCGGGACGCATTTCCGTATCGGAGGGGGGATTTCCCCCGGTGCCGGCATTTGCGCCGCCGGAGATTGCACTGTCCGGGCCTGTGCCTTCCGCCGCCTGCTTCTGCGCCTGCTTCTGTGCTTTCATCAGGCGCTGGTACTCTCCTGTCCCGGCGTAATGCACCAGCTCCTGCGGCAGGTATTTTGCCGTGATCTGTTCCAGCCTGCCTGCGTCGATGGGCTTGGAGAGATAGTCGTTAAATCCCGCCTGGATGAACTGCTCTCTGGCGCCGGAAATGGCATTGGCCGTAAGGCAGATGACAGGTGTGTCGGTACAGAGGTTGTCCTCCATCTCCCGCATCCGGTGCAATGTCTCCACGCCGTCCATCTCGGGCATCCGCTGATCCAGGAAGATCAGATCGAAACGGTGCTTTCGCACCAGGTTCAGAGTCTCCTGACCGCCGCCGCAGGTGGTGACCTGCACTGCAGTAGGCTTTAAGAGTCCTTTTGCTACCGTCAGGTTCATGGCGGTATCGTCCACCACCAGCACCTTTGCCTCCGGCGCAAGAAAGCTGACCTTATATTCCTCGATGCGGCTCACGGACTTACGGTAGGTCTCGTTAAAATCTCCGATAGGCTCGGAAGAGACCACCTTCTGCTCCAGTTCAAAGGAGAAATCGGACCCTTCTCCGTAGACGGACTTTACCACCAGCTGCGTGCCCATCAGGTCCAGCAGGTTCTTGACGATGCTCATGCCCAGACCGGTTCCTTCGATGGTACGGTTCCGCTTTTCCTCGATGCGCTCAAAGGGCGAGTAGAGCTTTTCCAGATCCTCCTCCTTGATCCCGATGCCGGTATCCGTCACACGGATCAGGAGGGCGATGGTGTCCTCTCCCGTTTTGCGGCTGCTCATTTGCAGCGTTACGGTGCCCTGCTGCGTGTACTTGACCGCATTGTTCAGGACATTCAGGGCACATTGCTTGATGCGGATCTCGTCTCCGAAGAGCACGTGCGGAATGGCGGGATCGATATCCACTTTCAGCTCCAGGCCTTTCTCCTCCGCCTTCGACGCTACCATATTGATGAGGTCGTTGATGACGGAACTGAGCTCGTATTCCACGGGGATGATCTCCATCTTTCCCGCTTCGATCTTGGAGAAATCCAACAGGTCGTTCACCAGCCCCAGCAGGGATTTTCCGGAGTTTTTGATGTCCACGGCGTACCCGCGGATCTGTTCTTCTCCCGACTCCCGCAGGATCATCTCATCCAGGCCCAGCACCGCATTGATGGGGGTCCGGATCTCATGGGACACGTTGGAGAGGAAATTGCTCTTGGCCGCGTTGGCCGCTTCCGCCACCTGCAGGTTCTCCCGGAGTCTCGCCTCCTCCTCCATGGAATCGATATAGGCATTTACCTGGGTCGCCATCTCCTTGATGGAATTGCTCAGGATCTCCAGTTCGTCTCCCGTATGGACGTTCAGGTCATTGATGTTGCAGGATCCGCCCATACCCTCGCCGTCCTGATCAGCCTTGAAATGCTCAACGAAATTCGTCATGCGGATGATGGGCAGGGCCACCAGTCGCTGCAGGATAAAGTTGATGATGACCACCACGGGAAAAATGATGCACAGAAGCATCAGGACCAGCTTGATATCGAAAGCAAGTCCACTGTCCCCCAGTTCGATCCGCAGCACGGTCTGCCGTCCCACCTGTTCCAGATCGTCCCATCCCAGGGCCTGTTCCAGGGAGTCGCTCCAGTAGGGACGGTTCCCCTCATCCGTCACCACATAGGTTCCGGACGGTTCCGATCCTTCTGCCGTGATCTCCTTCGCCAGGAGCTCCATACGCTCCGCAAAGGTCAGATCCTGAGAGGTCAGGAGTTCTTCCATACGCGCCGAGCGCTCCGCGTCCGTGCCATCCGGGGCTTCCGCACCCGTCTCCCCGGCATCTGCGTCATCCGGGGCTTCCGCACCCGCTGCAGTCACCGCAGCGCCTGTCCCGTCATCTGTCACAGACACCGAAGCCTCGGTGCTGTAATTGGCCGCTTCCTGCAGTTCCTCCCGCAGAGACGGCACCAGCAGATTGGCAAAACATGCCGCCGAGATTCCCAGTCCGATAGCTTCCGCTACCAGGATATAGTAAATCCTCTGGCTGAGCCTGCTGCGCAGTTCACTGCCGCTCGGCGTCGTCTTGTTCTGCAGGAACGCTCTCCGGAAGGCAACCCTGGATGCGACAAACTCGGGGTACTTTTTCCGGATATATTTCAGGGTCCACCTGACCACCAGGAAATTCAGGGTGGTCTGAGGGATCATTGTCACAAAGCGGTAAGAGATCTCCATGATCCGGAAGGGGCTGAAGTTCGCTCCCCCCAGCTGGATAAACAGCAGATACATGAGATATGCCACCAGCAAATGCTGGATTGCCAGTGTTTTCCAGGCCTTTTTCCGCCCCAGGTATCCGTCTCTGCGAACCGCGATATCCGTCATCAGGATATACGCCAGGAGATAAAACAGCAGATAGGACTGGGTCCCTGCGATGGACAGCACAGAGATGAAATTGATCCCAAACCCCAAAATACCCATTTCCAGGCCAAACACCGCCGTCAGCACGGACAGCGGGATGGGGGAAATGGAAAAGAAAAACATGGAAAGAAAGGATCTGGCATTCTCGGAAAACAGACCATAATGCAGCAGGATCCCCGAGACGGAAGAACACCCCAGAAGAACCAGGGCTGCCACGATCAGACGCTTTGCCTGGGTCTTATGATTCCCCTCATCCTCCAGGGAAAAGAAGATCATATCCCGGATCCATTTTCTCCGCTCCCGATCCATTTCCTCTTTCAGTTTCGGCAGATTCTTTTTGCTCATACAACAGTCTCCCTCGGAATGATATCTTTCCCGCCCCCACAGGATCGCATATTTTATGCCGAAATCATACTTCTTGCCAAGTACCCCTATTATAAAGCATTTTGCGATATTTTGCAGAAAAGAAAAAAGACATCCCCGGGGGACGTCTCACCGGACAGATCACTGCAGATCCGGAGGTTCATGGCAGGAAAAAAGCGCCATCCGAAGCGATCTCGAATGGCGCTCTTACTGGAAAGGTTCATTGTCCATTGGACTGGCCTCCTTTTCGTCAGAAAGTTAGGATCTAAGATACTGCAAATCAGAACAAATACTCTTCATCTTCTACAATCGATTCCCGGCATCCGCTGCAATCTTCCCATGGCGTTTGTCCCATGATCATATGTCAAAGTAAACAGTAAGCTGATCGTTTCGGGACGGTTATGTTTTTTATTGTGCCACGTTTGCTTCTGTCAGGATCTCAAAAATCACATGTCCATCGGACCTTACCTGCTTTCTCTATATTTTCCGGAAATCCGGTTACAAAAAAGTTGGAACTCGTGGGTCCGCTTTCGACTGTTCTCTTTGGATATCGAAAGGGAGATGTCAGATCGTCTTAGTATCCCATTGGACCATACCTTCGCTTTCTGCAGATTTTGGATATTCGATTCGAATCTCAGACGTCTCCGAGCTTTTTGAGAAATCCGTTACCGGACCTCCCCGAATCTTCCGCCGGCTAAGAAGAGTAACTCGCTTCTTTTTCGTTGCTCTGTCTCTCTTGTTGAGTTCATAATAATCTATCTTCTTGGTTCTGTCAACCCTATTTTCAGAAATTATATAAATAAATTCTAAAGTATTCTGTATAAATAGGCGCAATTTTCGTAACTGTTTAGACAATTCGACCTGCATCTACAACAGTTGTAAATGCAGGTCGATGGATAGCGGAATTATGCGCGGATGGTCACCTGGACCACGGAGACGGGAGGAAGGGAGACTTTCAGCTTGCCTCCTGCGATCTCGGCGCTGTGCTCCTTGATCGTCACCTTATCTCCATTTTCAAAATCGTTGTGTGCATGGACCTCGTCCGTCAGGACCCTTGCGGATACGGAACTGCCGGAAAAGCCGTAGAGATCAGCGTCCACCTCTGCTTCCTCGGTCAGGGAGCAGTTTGCCAGAGTCACGGTCATAACACCGTCCTTTACGGTGGCGGAGCTGGAGATCATAGGAACGTTCTTGCCCTCCTTCAGGTTCTCATTGGAGGTGTAGCAATAGACGCAATCGCTGTCCTGATGATCCTTGAAGAGGTCAAATACATGATAGGTGGGAGTCTTGATCATCTTCTCCCCCTCGATGAGGAGGATCGCCTGCAGCACGTTCACCGCCTGGGCGATGTTTGCCATCTTCACGCGGGCACTGTGACGGTTGAAGGTATTGAGGCTGATGGCCGCCACCAGAGCATCCCGCATGGTGTTCTGCTGATAGAGGAAACCGGGATTGGTGCCCTCCTCCACCTCAAACCAGGTGCCCCACTCATCCACGATGAGGGCCACTTTGCCTTCGGGATCGTAGTGGTCCATGATCTGGGTATGGCGTCTTAAGAGCTCGTCCGTGAAATTGGTGGTGTTCAGCAGCTCATAGTACTCCTCCTCGGAGAACTCCACCGCCTTGCCCTTCTTGTTCCACTCGGGAACGGAGTAGAAATGCAATGCCAGACCGTCAGCCATCCAGTCAAAGGCCTTCAGGTTCTTCATCATCACCTCGGTCCAGTGGTAGTCGGAGCCGTTGGGACCGCAGGCAATGGCAAAAAGCTTGTTGCCGCTGTGATTCCGGCAGAAGGTCCGGTACTGTCTGTACTGGCCCGCATAATACTCGGGCTCCATGTTTCCGCCACCGCCCCAGTTCTCGTTACCGATGCCCAGGTACTTTAAGCCCCAGGGCTTGTCCTGTCCGTTCTTCCGGCGCAGATCCGCCATGGGGGACTTGCCGTCAAAGGTCAGGTACTCCACCCACTCGGAGAGCTCCTGTACGGTTCCGCTCCCCAGGTTGCCGGCGATGTAGGGCTCGCAGCCCACCAGCTCGCATAGCTCCATGAATTCATGGGTACCGAAGCTGTTGTCCTCGGTAACGCCGCCCCAGTTGGTATTGATCATGCAGGGCCGGTCCTCCTTGGGACCGATGCCGTCCTTCCAGTGATACTCGTCGGCGAAGCATCCGCCGGGCCAGCGCAGTACCGGCATACGGATCGCTTTGAAAGCCTCGATCACATCCTTGCGGATCCCGTGGATGTTGGGGATGGGAGATCCCTCTCCCACAAAGATACCGCCGTAGATGCATTTCCCCAGGTGCTCGGAAAAATGTCCGTAGATCTCCCGGTTCACATGTCCCAGCTTATCATCTGCATTGATAACCATTTTGATCTGCTTCATAGTCTGTTCCTTTCTGATCGTACCCTTATGATTTCGTATTTTTTCTCCGGGAAGTCCATTCCCGCATTGCATTTTCATCCTACCCTCTTCCCTTTTTTCCTTCAATGATCTATCCTATGATTGTTGTGACTATTTCTCTGATTGAGTGGAGGCGCGGATCATGTTTTCAATGCACCAGATAGGGATAAACTACGCACATTCAAGTGACTTTTCCATCGACAGGCCGGAGGGCTCCGGGGATTATCTGCTGATCGTTTTCAAGACGCCGGCAGTCCTGCTGCTGGGGGAGGAAGAGATCCCGGTACCCGCTGACAGTGCCGTCATTTTTAAAAAAGGCGGAAAGCAGTACTACCGTGCCCTCATAGACACCTACTGCAACCATTATCTTCATTTTGACACCGACACTCCCGAAACGGAGATGGAGGGGATCCGCACCGGCTGCCTGCTTTTTCCCAGAGACATGCCGGAGGCGGAACAGCTCCTGCGGATGATCAATAAAGAAAGTCTCTCCCACGGGGAAAACAGTGCCGTCTACGTGTCGCTCCTGATCCGGCTCCTGCTGCTGAAGATCTCCGAGACCACGGAAGCGCATGAAAACAGTGTGGTGGGACTCCACGAAAACGAGCTCTTAGAGCTCCGCGCGGAATTCCACAACAATCCGGCTCTGTATTCCGACATCCCGCAGATGGCGCGTCATCTGGGCCTCTCCGTGTCCCATTTCCAGCAGCTCTACAAGGAGCAGTTCGGGGTCAGCTGCTACAGCGACCTCCTGGCGGCCCGCATGAAGAGAGCCCGCTACTATTTGTCGGAAACCACCCTCTCTGTGGGAGAGATCGCAGCCCTCTGTGGCTATGAAAACGTCACCTGCTTCCTCCACCGTTTCAAGGCAAAATGCGGCGTGACCCCCGGGGAGTACCGGAAACGGGCGCAGGAGAAATCGTAATATCCTATCCGGAATGCAGAAAGATAAAACGGCCGAAGGAATCCAAATGGATCCTCCGGCCGTTTTTTTACGCGTCTTCTCTTAAATTTTTCAATGCCTCCCAGTATTCCTTCGCCTGCTCCACTCCGGCCAGCACCTCCTTTGGCAGAGGACGCTCATCCTCCCGGAAGAGGGCATCGATGCCTTCCACGGCAGAAGGACCCAGCTGATCGTACATGGTGGGCTTATAGTCCTCCAGGCCGTGCCAGAACCGTATCCTGTCCTGCAGACTGTTGGAGGGATCCCGGTCGTACTCCCGGGCGATCCGGTAAGCCTCCTCCATACTGCGCCGCATTTCCTCCGGTTCCTTCAGCCCCGCTTTACACATCCCGCGGATGGCCCAGAGCACTGCCTGCATCTTCGTCAGGTAGCTGGTCTTCCCGTTCCCTGTGGAGGAAAAGAGGGAAATTCCCCAATCCGTCAGTTCACAGGCCTCCCGGATATCTTTTTTTCTGCCGCTCTGGGCCAGACCGATGGAGAGATTACCGCACAGCTGGATACAGCGGATCAGAACGGACACCAGCACTCTGGTGTACCGGTCCAGGGCTTCCTCCCGCTTTCCGGTGTTCATCTGGACCATGGCGATGTTGATGTCCGCCACTCCCATATAATTGATGCGCCGGAACTCTTCCAGAGCCTCCTCGGGAGACTCCTCACTTTTCAGTTCCGCGATCTTCATCCGGATGGAAAATTCACTCTCATCCGGATCCGTATTCTGGGACAGATATTTTAATGCCGTCTCGAAAAGCTCGATGGTCCGCTTCCGCTGCTCTTCGTTCTCCCCCAGGGCAGAAGCCACATAGTAGGTCTGGGCGGCACGGTTGATGATCTTAAAGTTCGCGGGATACCGGATCAGCGCCTTCTCCGCTTCCGAAATCGCCTCGTCGTATCTCCCTTCCTTCACCAGGGCATTTTGCTTCTCCACGATGTCGTCCACAGCTTTCGAGGAAATACTGTATCCCAGCAGAACATCCATGGAGACATTGAAAAAGTCCGCAAGATCCGCAAGAGTATAGATATCGGGAACGGTGCTGCCGCTCTCCCACTTGGATACGGCCCCCACCGTGAGGCCGAAGGCATCCGCCAGTTCCTCCTGGGTCAGGTTCATCTCCTTACGGTACTTTTTGATATTTTCTCCAACGTTAAGCTGCATTCGCAAGCTCCTCTTTTTTCTCCAGTTCCGGTCGTTTGAGTGCGGTCACCAGCAGAACGATACCCGCCAGCGCCGCGCTGATGAGCAATATTCCTGACGTACTCACCTGTGCTACCGCAAGGCTTACCAGGAAGGAGCCAACCGGCATGGACGCGGTGGCGGAGGCGTTAAAGACTGCAGATGCTCTGGCCATATACTCCCCGTCCACGGACTTCATGAACTGGATCCCCAGGACGCCGCCCAGGATGGATGCAGAAATCATCAGCAGCAGGAACATACCTCCTGCCAGAAGGTATGCAGGGATTGCCGCACCACCCAGGAAACGTCCCAGGGTAATGGCTGCCAGGCAGGCTCCCAGCATCCCGACACACAGACAGGTGATCTGCAGGGTGGAAAACCGTCTGGAAAAAGCAGGCAAAAGTGCCGCTCCCAGAATACCGCCGACGGATGCAAAGACACCGGCCACACTCAGAAGCTCACTTCCCATGCCGAAGATTTCCTCCGCAATAGGCGCCTGAAGCGCATTGATGGGGACCAGCATAAAGTTCAGTGCAACGCAGAGCAGACAAAAATTCCGGATGGCAGGGGTCTGCGCCACATAGCGGATCCCGTCCAGAAACATCTCCCGGAAGCCCTGGGCATCCGTGGAATCCGGAGAAGCGACAGCACTGTCAATCTCTTCCTCCACTGTGCTTCCGAAAGCTTCTGCATCTGCAGCAGCGCCGGGCCGATCCATGTGATACTTCATGGACCAGGTCATGCATCCTGCGATGACAAAGGTCGCCACATCGATGAGCATGGCAGGAATGATCCCGGCTGCCGCAATGAGGACACCGGCAAATCCGGTTCCCACCAGGGTGGCTGCGCCGGAAAGCATCTTGGACATGCTCATTCCCGCCGTCATATGTTCTTTTCTCACCACCTCAACCGTAAATGCGGAATCCGCAGGCAGGTTGAAGGACTCGATGGTGGTAATGATCAGGGTGGTCACGGCCATAATGCCCGCATTCATGATGCCGAAGTTATACAGTGCCGCAAAACCACTGATCACAACCGCCCGCAGAAAGTGAGTAAAGACCACCACCCGCTTTTTGTTCATCCGCTCCACAATGGCGCCTGCAAAGGGCTGAACCACCACATTAGGCAAGGTGTTTAAGCCAAAGACGATGGCGGACCACATAGCATTGTGGGTGATCTGATACACCAGCCATGTGAGTGCGATGGCATCCACGGAATCGCCGAAGCGATTGATGACGCTTGAAAAGATCAGCTTCCGGTACTCCAGCTCCCGCAGGATATCCCTGTATGTGACCTGCTTTTCTTCCGGTCTGTTTTCCGTTACTTTGTTTTCTCCCATATGGAACCCCTCCGTATGATACGAATCATTGTTTTCTGCAACGATCTTTTGATGAGTTCATTATATGGGAGAAGAAGCAGTTATATAATACACGGATTGTATTAGTAGTACAATAGTTTCTTTCCTATCAGGAAAGTTGGAAGACAAAAAGAAAGGCATGGCCTGCGCCATGCCTTTCCGGTCATTACATACAGGTATAACCGCCGTCCACGGGAAGGATTGCTCCGGTGACATAGGAGGAGCACTTCGAGGACAGGAACAGTGCTGCGGTATCCAGCTCTCCCTCGTTGCCGTAACGCTCCAGAGGGATCATGGTCCGGGCATTCGCCTGGAAGAAGTCGGAATCCAGCGTCTCCTGGGTGAGGGGCGTGTAGAAGTAGCCGGGGCAGATGCTGTTGACGGTGATGGAGTACTTACCCCACTCTGCAGCCAATGCTCTGGTCAGGTTCACAACGCCGCCCTTTGCAGCATGATAGGGAGCGGATCCTGCGATCTTGTTGCCTACCATACCATACATGGAAGCGATGTTGATGATACGGCCGTACTTCACAGGGATCATCGCCTTCTTGGCAACGGCACGCGCCATCTTGAAGGTGCCTGCCAGGTCGATGTTCATCTCATTGAAGAACATCTCATCGGGCACATCCTCTGCGGGAGTCACGCCGCCGGTGCCTGCATTGTTGATCAGGATGTCGATCCGTCCGAACTCCTTCAGGACCTCCTCCACAGCAGCATCCACTTTCTCGGTGTCAGTGATGTCGCAGGATACACCAATGGCCTTTACCCCATAGGTCTTTGCGATATCAGCAGCCACCTCGTCCACCATGTTCTTACGGCGTGCCAGAGCCACGATGTTGCAGCCCTCTGCCGCAAGTGCTTTTGCCATCTGGACACCCAGGCCGGTAGAACAGCCGGTAACGATGGCGACCTGTCCGGTCAGATCAAAATACTTACTCATGTACCTATACCTCCGTTTTGAAAATCAAAATACGCTTCCCATCTTACCATATCCAACCCATGTAAGCAAACTGAAACAACGTTAAAAAAGTAACGGGAAACCGCGATTTTCCGCGATTCCCCGCTAATGAGAAACTTAATCGTTCCCCCCCTCCCGATATCTGGTGAGGAACTGCTTTGTCCGCTCCTTTGTGGGATGATCGATGACCGCTGCGGGATCTCCCTCCTCCACGATCACGCCTTCGTCCATAAAGATCACCCGGTCAGCCACATCTCTGGCAAAACTCATCTCATGGGTCACGATGATCATTGTAGTGCGATTTTCCGCCAGCTTCCGGATGACCCGGAGCACCTCTCCCGTCAGCTCGGGATCCAGTGCGGATGTGGGCTCATCGAAGCAAAGGATGTCCGGCTGCAGTGCCAGCGCTCTGGCGATGGCCACACGCTGCTGCTGACCGCCGGAAAGCTGATGGGGATAATGTCCCATGCGGTCCTTCAGTCCCATCCGCTCTAAGAGTTCCTCGGCAGACTCCCGGATCTGCCCCTTTTTGCTGCGATAGTCCGGTTCCTTTTTCGCCAGCAGATCCGGCGCAAGCATCACATTTTCCAAAGCGGTATATTGGGGGAAGAGATTAAAATTCTGGAATACCATGCCGAAATGCAGACGCTTCCTGCGCAGATCCTTCTCCCAGTCGCCCGCGGAAGCGGAATCAAAAAGGGATTCTCCCTTCAGTACGATGCTGCCTGAGGTGGGGCGCTCCAGGAAATTGATGCATCGCAGCAAGGTAGTCTTGCCGGATCCGGAGGATCCGATGATGGCCAGCGCATTGCCGCTCTCCAGCTCGAAGGAGACACCCTTCAGCACTTCCGTCCCGTCAAAGTTCTTATGTATGTCTCGTACCTCTAAAATCGCCATATCTGTCTCCCTGCGAAGAAACATAAGGTCAGTCTCTCCGGGCTCACTTTATTGGAAATAGTCCAGCTTTTTCTCTACCTTTCCGAAGATCAGGGTCAGAATCCCCACGAAAAGCAGATAGAACACTCCGGTGTAGAACAGCGGCCAGGTGATGCCGTCGGACTTCATAAAGGAGTACCCGCTGAAAGTCAGTTCGTAAGCCGCAATGATCCGGGCCAGGGAGGTATCCTTCACCAGGGTGATGATCTCGTTGGACATGGGAGGCACCACACGCTTTACCATCTGCAGGAGGGTGACCTTGAAAAAAATCTGTCCCTTCGTCATTCCCAGCATCTGTCCCGCTTCACGCTGGCCCTTAGGCACGCCCTGAATGCCGCCCCGGAAGATCACGGAGAAATAGCAGGCATAGTTGAAGGAAAAGGCCACCACGGTGGCCAGGATCCGCCCTGCCTCGTCCCCGCTCCAGATATTGTGTCCCAGCCAGAGTCCGGGTCCGTAGAAGATAATGATGAGCTGAAGCATCAAAGGCGTCCCTCTGACGATCCAGATGATCACGTTCATCAGGCCCCGCAGCGGTGCAAAACGGCTCATGGAAGCAAAGGCAAAAACCAGTCCCAGAGGCAGTGCGATCAGCAGGGTATACCCAAAGATCTCAAATGTGGTAAGCAAGCCCTTCAGCAGGGTCAGGGTTACGGTCCAAAACATAAACTTCCCTCATTCAAAACAATTTCGTTTGGAAAAGCAACAAGATCCCCCGACAGGGTGCGCCGGGGGATCCATACGCCTTTGGTGTAAAACTTACTTTGCAGGTACGACAACGACCTGTGCATTGTTGCAATAAGGTACGGAGCAGTTCATGGATGCTGCAACCTCGTCGGTGAGGGTCATGCCATTCCATACCAGATCGATATTCTTGGAATCCAGCTCCATGGTCTTGTTGTCCCAGTCGATCTCCACAAACTTGATCTCAAGGCCCATCTCTTCAGCCAGAGCTCTTGCCATATCCGCGTCGAAGCCGATCCACTCGCCGTTCTCATCAGTGTAATCCATGGGAGCGAAATCGGTAATACCCACAATCAAGGTACCTTTCTCTCTGATATATGCGGAATCGCCGCCCTGCTGAACGGCAACCACATCTACCTCGGGCTTCACCAGGCTGTCCTGAACGCCATACTTCTTAGCGATCTCCTGCATGGAGCCGTCCTCGTACATTGTCTGGAACATGGTATCGATGAAGCCTTTCATATCGGAGCCCTTGCGGCAGCCTACCACATACTTCTCGCTGGTAAGCTCTACCGTGTGGGTCAGCTGGGGATAGCTGGTACCCTCACCGATCATGGCGCCTGCCATCAGCAGATCGATGATGGCAGCGTCGGAAGTACCGGAAGCCACCTCCATCAGCGCATCGGCCTGGGAAGCCACCACATTGACTTTAAAACCGTTGGCCTTGGCAATCTCCTCGCCTGCGGAACCGGCCTCCACCGCATACACCATGTCTTCAGAGGACTTGGCGGTTTGCCCTGACTTTTTCCCGCATCCTGCCAGTGCAGCACAGACAGTCAGAGCACAGATCAACATAACGGAAATCTTCTTTTTCATAATCTTCTCCTCACTCTCTCCGGTGCATATTATGGAAAGCACCATGTCGAGCATACTTTTTTCCTGTCCCTTTGTCAAGTTAGCATAGTAAAGTAGTGACGGTAAAAAACAGGGGAGACGAAACCGTCTCCCCTGTCAGAAATCATGTAACAACGATTTCTTAGAACTTGCCTGCCTTTGCAGCCTCCTCGATGGAAACGGCCGTAGAAACGGTCATACCAACCATCGGGTTGTTACCTGCGCCGATGAGACCCATCATCTCAACGTGTGCGGGAACGGAAGAGGAGCCTGCAAACTGTGCATCAGAGTGCATACGGCCCATGGTATCGGTCATACCGTAGGAAGCGGGACCTGCAGCCATGTTATCGGGATGCAGGGTACGGCCGGTGCCGCCGCCGGAAGCAACGGAGAAGTACTTCTTGCCTGCTTCCAGTCTCTCCTTCTTGTAGGTACCTGCAACGGGGTGCTGGAATCTGGTGGGGTTGGTGGAGTTACCGGTGATGGATACGTCCACGTTCTCCTTCCACATGATGGCAACGCCTTCGCAGACATCGTTTGCACCGTAGCAGTTTACCTTTGCTCTGGGGCTGTTAGCGTCCTTGGAGTAGCAGGTTCTGGAGACTTCCTTTACTGTGTTGGTGTAAGGATCGTACTCGGTCTCAACGAAGGTGAAGCCGTTGATACGGGAAATGATCTGTGCAGCGTCCTTGCCCAGACCGTTCAGGATGACGCGGAGGGGCTTGGTACGGACCTTGTTTGCCTTCTCTGCGATACCGATTGCGCCCTCAGCTGCTGCGAAGGACTCATGGCCTGCCAGGAATGCAAAGCACTCGGTCTCCTCCTCCAGAAGCATCTTGCCCAGGTTGCCGTGGCCCAGACCTACCTTACGGGTGTCTGCAACGGAACCGGGGATGCAGAATGCCTGAAGGCCCTCGCCGATGGCAGCTGCAGCGTCTGCAGCCTTACGGCAGCCCTTCTTGATGGCGATGGCAGCACCTACGGTGTATGCCCACTTTGCATTCTCAAAACAGATGGGCTGAATGCCCTCGATCAGGTGGTAAATATCCAGACCTGCGTCCTTGGTGATTGCTTCCGCCTCATCGATGGATTTGATCCCGTACTCAGCGAGCTTAGCAAGGATCTGAGGCTCTCTTCTTTCGTAAGATTCAAACTTTGCCATTTTCCTATCCTCCCTTTATCACTCTTTACGAGGGTCAATCAGTCTTACAGCGTCAGCAACGCGGCCATACTGACCGGAAGCCTTCTCCACTGCCTTGACAACATCTTCGCCGGCCTTGATGAAGTCCATCATCTTGCCGAAGTTGATGTACTTGTAACCGATGATCTCATCATTCTCGTCCAGAGCAAGGTGAGTGATATAGCCGTCGGTCAGCTCCAGGTATCTGGGGCCTTTCTCCAGGGTGCCGTAGGTGGTACCTACCATGGAACGTGCGCCCTTGCCGAGGTCCTCAAGACCTGCACCGATCTGCAGTCCGCCCTCGGAAAATGCAGACTGGGTACGGCCGTATACGATCTGAAGGAAAAGCTCTCTCATTGCGGTGTTGATGGCATCGCAGACGAGGTCGGTGTTCAGTGCTTCCAGAACGGTCAGTCCGGGAAGGATCTCGGATGCCATAGCTGCGGAGTGGGTCATACCGGAGCATCCGATGGTCTCCACCAGAGCTTCCTGAATGATGCCGTCCTTCACGTTCAGGCTCAGCTTGCAGCAGCCCTGCTGAGGAGCACACCAGCCGATACCGTGGGTGTATCCGGAGATGTCCTTTACTTCCTTAGCCTTTACCCATTTTGCTTCTTCAGGAATGGGAGCAGCGCCGTGATGAACGCCCTGGTGTACAGGACACATCGCTTTTACTTCTGTAGAATAAATCATGTAACAAACCTCCTTAATAGATTGCGTATCTTATCGGAACACGAAAGACTACTGCAATATCATACCACTAAAGGGTAATTTTTCTCAATAGTGATTTGGACGGATCCCAAAAGAAATCGGACGGATCCGGAAGTGCGGGGCGGGAGGTTACCGGACCACTGCATGCTCCCGCAGAAAATCCGCCAGCTCGCTGTAGTTGGCCGCATAGAGATGGTATCCGTCAAAGGTGATCTCCGCCTGCAGATACCCATCCTCATCGCAAAAGAGGGGATTGGGATCCAGATAAAAGATGTCCTCCCCGTTCACCAGTCCCGCCAGTGCCAGATTTTTATCATTGGTATTGATATTGTTCATGGCCGGCTGGGTATCGTCCTTCTCCCGGCTGATGTGGAGGTTTCCGATGAGGTAGATCACCGCCCGGGGCTGGGTCCTGCGCACCATCATCAGGAGCTGTCCCATCCATCCCTGAAACTTCACGGTATCGCCGTAGCCCAGGTCATTCATTCCCGCCATGATGTAGACCTTTCCGTAGGAGCGCTCGGAAAAGGCGGTCTCCAGGTCCACCTTCTCGCCCCTGCCTGCCACGCCAGCAGCCATGAGGGAGATCTGCTCGCCCTTCATCCATTTATATACGGAAAAACCGTTCTCGCAGTAAAAATCCGAGGTTTCCTTCCAGCCGGAGTAGTCATGGAGCCCCAGCATCCGGGAATCCCCGATGAAGGCTGCATCCGCAAAATAATCATCCTCGACCTGACTGTACTCATAGGTCGTGGTAAGAGCGGTGAGGCCTCTGTCCCTGTAATACTTGGAATCCGTCACCGCAGGCTCATAGGTCACATACTCCGTGCAGGGGGAATACTGGAGCCCGTCCTCATCCAGCCAGGGCTCCGCGGCCCGGTCGGGATCCTCTCCTGCTCCGTCGCCGCCGTCACCGGCACCGTCTCCTGCGGGCAGGTCTTCCCCTCCTGCTCCGGTGCCCTCCGGCTCCGTCACATCGTCCGCCCCCATGCCGGTGGCAGGATCGCCGTTTCTGTCTGCATCCTGACCGTCTCCGGGCGCTTCTTCTCCGGCCGCGTCTCCGGAAGGTCCTTCCCCGGTACCATCGGGCGTTCCTTCCGGTATGCCGCCTGCGTCCTCTCCGGACAGATCGCCGGATGCATCTCCTCCTCCGAGGTCTCCGGGATCTCCCACGGGCAGATCTCCCGCGTCCGCCAGCTGCTGCATCACGAAAGGATCTGCACCCGACAGGATCTCTTCCAATGTCGCCACGGAGAAATCCTCCTCCAGCACATCGGAAAGAAAAGGCCGGTCCGCGTGATCCCGCAGATATGCTTTTACCATATCCTCGCCGCTCCCGCTCTGCCACATCAGGCCCGTCCGAAGGCCGCCAAACAGGAGGCTCAAAATCCCCAGAGCCGACACCATCGTCAGAAATGGAGCATGTGTTTTCTTTTTCATCTCAATCTGTCTCTTCATCAATTAAAACCGGAAATACAAAAACGGATTGGAACTGCCGATGGTCATCTCACGGCAGCAGAGCAAAAGCAGTGCAAACAGTACCAGGCTCATCAGGAACTTCTTTCCCCATTTTTCCCAGAGCTTTCGGGGCAGCGGCGTTGCAAAGACCAGTCCCGCCGTGAGGATGGGACAGTAGGTGTGGAGCATCCGCAGGAGCACGGCATTGCCCGTCAGGATCTCTCCCGGCGCCATGCCGATCATCGCCAGCAGATACCCCTGCAGGGTCGGCAGATCGGACAGGGCAAAGATCACCCAGGTGACCGGCAGGAGCAACAGGACGTAGAAATGTCCCAAAAGAGGCACCTTCTTCAGCAGTTTCCCGTAGACAAAGCGTTCCAGGGTCAGCAGCAGAAAAAAGACGCCGCCCCAGAGCAGGAAGTTTAAGGTAGCTCCGTGCCAGATCCCGGTGAGAGCCCAAACGATCAGCAGATTCAGGATGGTGCGGAAAGCGCCGCGCCTGGAGCCTCCCAGGGGGATGTAGACGTACTCCCGGAACCATCTGCCCAGGGTGATATGCCATCTGCGCCAGAAGTCCGAAAAAGAAGTGGCGCTGTAGGGCTCTTTAAAGTTCTCCGGCAGGTGGAACCCCAGGATTTTACCGAGGCCGATGGCCATGAGGGAGTAGCCGAAGAAATCAAAATAGATCTGCAGTGTATAGGCGATGGCGCCCAGCCAGGCAACGCCCGCACCCAGGCCCGCCGTCCCGGCCGTCTGCACACTGTTCCAGACAGTGCCCAGGGGATCCCCCAGCAGCAGCTTGTAAGACAGTCCGATGACCAGGAGCTTTACGCCCTCTTCCGCCTTCTCCTTCGAGAAGGCATTCTTCAGAAGCCCCCCTTCCATCTCACTGTATTTCGTAACGGGGCCGGAGATCATATGCGGGAAAAAGGCCACGTAGGCAGCGTACTCCGGGAAGTTCACCCGCCGTTTTTTCTGTTTCGTCGGATGCTCGTCGCTTAAGAAAGAGATCATGCGGAAGGTAAAGAAACTGATGCCCGCCGGCATGGCGATGCGCACCGCATCCGGATCCATCCCGAGAAGCGTAAAGAGGCTGTTTCCGTAGAAGGGCAGATATTTAAAGCCTGCCAGCACTGCGATATCCAGCAGTGCTGCCAGGACGCCTGGCCAGCGTCTCCCCAGATGTCTTCCCAGGGTATACAGGGCATGGTTTACCAGAAGCTCTCCCAGAAGCAGGAGGATCCCCGCCGGTTCTCCGATGGCATAAAAGACCAGGCTCCCCAGAAAGAGGATGCCGCTGCGGAATCTGGCAGGGGTAAGAAAGTATATGAGTAAAAAGCACGGCAAAAACCGTACCAGAAAAGCAAATCCTGAAAATATCACAATGCGCTCTCTATCTACGAACCGCCGGGGACAAAAAATACGCTCAACCGGGCGCAAAAAGGCGTGCGGAAAAAAGGCACCCCCAGCAGGGATCATGCAAAAATCAGTTAATCGTTCATTTCCTGAGCGGAGACCAGCCGGTCTCCCTCATAGGCCATGCGGAGCTTGAAAAATCCGCCGTCCTCCAAAAGGATCCGCAGGAAAATACGGTCTCCCTCCCAGAGGTTTAAATCCATCAGATCCCCCTTGGGGATCCACCGCAAAGTACCCTCATTGCATTCCGAAGGCTCGCCTTCAAAATCCGTAGAGGTATACAGATACATCCGCTCATCCTCGGAGCGGTCTGTCAGGAAGAGAAAATCGATGATGCCGCGGTAACGCATCTCCCCCGGGACCAGTCCCGTCTCTTCCGCAATCTCCCGTCTGGCACATGCCTCCGGGGTCTCACCCTCTTCCAGATGTCCGCCCACGCCGATCCATTTGCCGGCGTTCACATCCTTTTCCTTCTTGTTGCGCAGCAGCATCAGATAGGCGCCGTCGCGCTCCAGATAACAGAGGGTCGTCTCTTTCATTACAGGTTCCTCATGCAGCATCTGCCGCCCGTCCGGGGCCGAAACGCAGTGCAGGATCACACGGTTGCATCCGTGAGGCAAAAATCAGTTCAGAAAATTCCGCAGCATCTGCCGCCCGTCGGGTGTCAGGATGGATTCGGGATGGAATTGCACGCCGTAGATGGGATACTCCCTGTGCTCCACGGCCATCACTTCTCCGTCCGCCGTCCTTGCGGTCACCTTCAGGCAATCGGGGATGGTATCCGGATCCGCAGCCAGGGAGTGGTACCTGGCCACCGGCGCCTCTTCGGGACATCCCGCAAAAAGCCGGGAGGCAGTATCCAGTTTCGCCACGGACTGCTTTCCGTGCATCAATTCCCGGGCATAGGTCACGGTAGCTCCCAGCGCCATGCAGATGGCCTGGTGTCCCAGGCAGACTCCCAGGAGCGGGATATCCCGGCCCAGTCCCAGGACCGCATCCACAATGATCCCCGCATCCTCCGGTCTCCCGGGGCCGGGAGAAAGGATCACGCGGTCAGGGTTCAGCGCCCGGATCTCGGAAATCGTCATCTCATCGTTTCGAATGACACGGATGTCAGG
Organism: Lachnospiraceae bacterium; assembly: GCA_024681775.1. Classification (GTDB taxonomy): domain Bacteria; phylum Bacillota; class Clostridia; order Lachnospirales; family Lachnospiraceae; genus AC2028. The sequence goes on along the minus strand of JAILAF010000013.1, from coordinate 59,027 downwards.
ATTGATCTCGCCGATGAGCTGAAACAGGTTATAGGAAAAGCTGTCATAATTATCGATCAGCAGGATCATATCTACCGTACCCCCTCTTCTTCCTCAGCCAGTTCCAGCGCATGAAGAGAGGCTTTTGCCTTGTTCAGGCACTCCTCATATTCCTTCTCGGGAACGGAATCCGCCACGATGCCTGCGCCGCTCTGTACGAAGACTTTTCCGTTCTTCTGAAAAACCAGACGGATGGCGATACAGGTATCCATGTTGCCGGTAAAGTCGATATAACCCACGGCGCCGCCGTAGATGCCGCGCCTGCTGTTCTCCAGCTCCTCGATGAGCTGACACGCCCTGATCTTCGGTGCACCGGAGAGGGTGCCTGCAGGCAGTACCGCCTCGATGGCATCCAGGGCGTCCTTATCCTTGCGGATGGTGCCCCTCACGGTGGAGCCGATGTGCATCACATGGGAATAGCGCTCGATGGAGTGATATTTTTCCACCTCCACGGAGCCGAACGCGCTGATCTTCCCCAGGTCGTTCCGCCCCAGGTCCACCAGCATGTTGTGCTCAGCCAGCTCCTTCTCGTCCGCCAGGAGCTCCGCCTCCAGCTTCCGGTCCTCTTCCTCCGTGGCGCCGCGCTTCCGGGTTCCTGCCAGCGGAAAGGTGCGCAGCAACCCGTCCTCCAGCTTGACCAGCGTCTCGGGAGAAGCACCGGCCACCTCCACATCCGTCCCTGCAAAATAGAACATGTAGGGGGACGGATTGATGGTGCGCAGCACACGGTACGTGTTTAACAGCGAACCCTCAAAGGGTGCGGAAAGCTGATTGGAAAGCACGATCTGGAAGATATCTCCTTCCTTGATGTGGTGCTTGCCCTTCTCCACCATGGCGCAGTAGCTTTCCCTGTCAAAGAGAGGCTTCACCTCTCCCAGGAGCCTGCCGGGCTGTTCGTCGGATTTTCTGCCGTTTTTCAAAAGCTCTGCCATGGCGGCGAGCTCCTTCACGGCGCGGTCGTACTCATCCTCCGCATTCTCCGTACGCATATTGGCGATGAGGATCAGCTTCTGACGCACATTGTCAAAAGCGATGACCTTGTCAAAAAGCATCAGATCCAGATCCTTAAACAGGTCGGGGTCCGAGATATCGCGGCGAACCGTGGGCTCGCTGTAGCACAGATAATCGAATGCAAAATAGCCTACCAGGCCTCCGGTGAAGGAAGGCAGGTATTCAAAGCGGGGACTGCGATATTCCGCCAGAAGCTCCCGCAGGTGGAAGGAAGGATCCTCTGTGGTAAAGACTTCCTCTCCGATCTGCATTTTCCCGTCCTTGCAGGTGATCTCCAGCTTCGGATCATATCCGAGGAAGGTGTAATGCCCCCACTTCTCGTTGGCAACGGCAGACTCCAGCAGATAGCAATGGGTGGACACACCCTTCAGGATGCGCATGGCTTCGATGGGCGTGATAAAATCTGACAGAAGTTCGCAACTGACGGGCAGGATATCGTAACTTCCTTCCGCTGCCATATTCAATGCTTCCGCACGATCCGGTCTGTATTTCATATGTTCCCCTCACATGTTGCAGGCGTAATCCGCAGCTTTCGCACAATAACTGCAAACTACAGTTTAGCACAGAAATCCATGGAACGCACTCGCCGTTTTGCAAAAACGGAAAGGTTTTTTCCGGGTCTTTTTGTGCAATAAAACAGACCCGGTCCTTTCGGACCGGATCTGTGATTCCACCTGTCATATCACAAGACGGGTCGGAAAAGAAAAACCGCTACTGCCCTCGTGGCTCCGCTCAACAGGTGATCACCAGATGCTCTTCTGCCACATCATGATATACCGTGGCACCGGCTGCGCTGATATCATACACATGAACGATATCGGAGAGTCTTCCCGTCCGGTCAAATTCCCGCACAAGATCCGGGAAATCCTCCAACAGTTCCGGGGAAAAACGGATCGTCTTCTCACTGTCAAAAACAGCGGTATAGAGAATCTGCGCTTCCACCAGGTCCTGGAAAATGTGGCTGCCGTAGGACAGCTCCGGATTGTAGCCCGCCCGGGACTCCTCCACTTCACAGATGACCTCATAGGCGCTGATATCCGAAAACGCGGTAGGCACTCCCAACTCCGGTGAAGTCGTCCCCACTCTTCCGGGAACGATCAACATCATGTGCTTCCCCTGTTCACGGTAATGCCAATTGATGGTACCAACCAGCTTTGCCACCAGATTCTTCTCTATGTAGGGCATGTTGTAATATCTGATGGGATCCACATAAACGATGATATCCAGTCCTGCCGTTTTTGCCATCCCCATGGATGCCCCTCTGCTTTCCAGAAGGATCCGTTCCTTCGGGATATCCGGCGGAATCACGGTTCCCGACTCCCCTTTCCTCACCTGAAGTGGCCTGCACTGTAGCAGATCAATGGAATACTCACCGTCCTCTGACAGATTGATGGTAAATTCCGTATCCACAGGATAATTATATTCCTCCTGGATTGTGTGCAGCATCCGCCGCATTTGCTCCATGAGAATGCCGTTTGCCACGAGCCCTTTACAGGAGATAAAGAGCACGTTTCGGGGGTGGCCAATCTCGCTGAGCCTGGACTCGGCATCCGTGTCATGCTCCAGCAGGATCCTCCCCAGATAGCCCGGCAGGTCCTGTTCCAGCTCTTCCAAAGAAAACTTTCGCAGCACCTTTTCCGTCATACTGATCGCTTCCGCTTTCCCCTGGGAAAAACGATGTTTGTCCGCAGAGGAGGAATAGGAGGTTTTTTCCGGCATGTCCAGGTTCACGATCCTTGGATAGGAGCCTTCCGTCCGGTCCACTGCGGAGGTTCCCAGGCCCATCACCAGCCGCAACATCCCTGCAGAAGGATCGCTCTCCTTCATGATCCGGTACGGACTGAAGGAATATCCCACGCCAGCAGCGCAGGGCATATAGTTGGAACCATAGTAGGAGCCTGACACCCTCTGAATGAGCAGCGCCATCTGCTCATCCCGCTTGTCCAGGCCCCGCCGTTTCCGGTAATCCAATGCGGAGAGACTCATGGAGCTGGCGTACACCACCTTGATGGCATGCTCGAATTCCGCCGTTCGCTCCTCAAGGTTGCCTCTGTTGGTACAGAAGACCGACTCGTATTTTCCCGCAAAAGCATTGCCGAAACCATCTTCCAGGATACTGCTGGAACGGATGATGTATGGATCCTGTCCGTAATATTCCATGATTCCGACAAACCTGTCATGCATTTCCGCGGAAAAGGTTCCCTCCATGATCCTGGTAGCGAATTCCTCCGCCAGAGCAAAATACCCCTCCTCCGTCCGCTGTCTCACCCGCAGATCCCAGAGTCCGTTGTCCACCAGATAGGTATAATACAAATCGGATCCTACATAGAAAGAATCGTGGGGCTCCAGCACCTCGTCGATATCGGGTTCCCTGTTCCGGATGATGGCTCTGGCCAGCAGCATTCCGCATGCCTTACCGCCGATCATTCCCGTTCCCACCATGTGGTCCCGCACTGCAAAATAATCCTCCGGCGCAAAATGCTTCTTTACCATCCCCCGCATTTTGTCGTCCCGGGTCATCATGATATTGCACATCCTGTGGCAGTCTTCCGTCACATCCGCGCCGCTTTCCCGCAGCATTTTTGTACGGTTGAAAAAGCGGTCCCAGGAATCGGAATACTGCTCCTCGGCAGAGCGCTGCGCTGCTCCAAGGGTCTGGTAAAAACGGCTGGATCGTACCCCGTCCAGAATGGGACGGAAGGCCCCTGTCTCGGGATCGTAGGTATGGGGCAGGAACATGGTATCGGAGGTGCGGTTCCACACCTTCTCCGGGCGGACATAGACCGTATTTTTATCCGCATAGACATCAAAGAAAAGCTGTGTGGTATTCAGGATCTTGTCGATGGAATGGACCGAGTGCTTTCCGCGGATGATGGGAAAAAACGCCACGGTATCCAGCACAAAGAGGAAGGGACAGGTCACCCGGAAAAAGTTTCCCATCATAAGGTCCGTAGCCCAGGCAGCCTGCAGCTCGGAAAGGCAGTCAAAAACATAGAAGGCGTCCTTTCCCTCCTGCTCGATGACGTTGTGAATGTCTACAGTGAAGGTTTCGAAGCGGTGGGACAATGGCACCTCCACGGTTTTGATCTCCGGGCAGTCCTCCACCAGAGGCTCATGACTGGCAAAACGGAAATAGATGATGTTGCGCCCGTCTGCGATGGCCTGCCGCAGATAGGGCTCCATGAAGAGTTTGAACTGCTCCAGATCCGAAACCCGCCATACCACATTGTCTCCCAGCCGGATGTTATCAAGTGCCGCATCCATCTCCGGAATCCCGCTCAAGATCCTGTCAAAAGCAGCCATAATCATACCCCCCCTTTTCAAATGCAAAAAGGCGTTCCATCCGCGAGAGATGAAACGCCTTTGTTTCCTGATGATATGCGATTGAACGTACCTTCTGCTTTTATTATATTTCCTTTGGGTAGAAAAGCAACAGTACGTTTCGCAACGTGGGAAGATCCGGTTACTCTACTTCTTTGTTTTGCGTCATAGCTTTCAATACAAAGAGCGTTCCCACCATCAGCGCAATGCCGATGAGCAGGCACACCAGCCAGTTCCGCACAAAGCCGGAAACGATATAGGCCACAAGGGATACCGCAGCAACCGTAAATGCATAAGGCAGCTGGGTGCTGACATGGCGGATGTGGTTGCAGTCCGCTCCCGCGGAAGCCATGATGGTGGTGTCGGAAATGGGGGAGCAGTGGTCTCCGCAGACGGCTCCTGCCATGCAGGCAGAGATGGCGATGATCATCAGCTCGTTGTTCACATCCCCGCCGAAGACATTGACGACGATGGGGATGAGGATACCGAAGGTTCCCCAGGAGGTACCGGTTGCAAAGGCAAGGAACACACCTACCAGGAATACCAGGGAAGGAAGCAGGCTCATGAGGGCGTGATTGTCTGCTACATTTGCAACCACACCGCCCACGTACTCCGCTGCGCCCAGAGAGTCCGTCATAGCCTTCAGGGTCCATGCAAAGGTCAGCACCAGAATGGCGGGGACCATGCTCTTAAAGCCCTCGGGAAGGGCGTTCATACACTCGTTGAAGGTCAGGACCTTCGTGATGAGATAGTAAATGACCGTCAGGATCAGCGCCACCACGGAGCCGTACACCAGTCCCACGGAAGCGTCGGAATTGGAGAAAGCCTCGATAAATCCCGCGCCCTCGAAAAATCCGCCGGTGTAGATCATGCCGATGACACAGCAGATGATCAGAGTCGCAATGGGGAAAACCAGATGGGAAACCTTACCCTTATCGGACACGGGGGGATTGGGCTGATCTTCCGCACCGGTCAGTGCAGCGGGCTCTTCCTTCAGCCTGCTCTTGATCTGTGCCTGCCGGTTCAGCTCTGCCAGACGCATGGAGCCGTAATCAAACTTCATATAGGTGATGGCGAACATCATGACCAGGGTCAGCAGCGCATAGAAATTGTAAGGGATGGCTCTGATGAAAAGGGACAGTCCGTTGGCGCCGTCCACAAACCCGGTCACAGCAGCAGCCCAGGAAGAAATGGGAGCGATGATACAGACGGGCGCTGCGGTAGCGTCGATGAGATAGGCCAGCTTTTCCCTGGAGATCCCGTGCTTGTCCGTCACGGGACGCATCACGGAACCCACGGTGAGGCAGTTGAAATAATCGTCGATAAAGATCAGCATGCCCAGGACGATGGTGGCCACCTGAGCTCCCGCCTTCGTCTTCACATGGGTAACGGCCCATTTACCGAAGGCCGCAGAGCCTCCTGCGCGGTTCATGAGCATGACCATACAGCCCAGCACCACCAGGAAGATCAGGATGCCCACATTCCAGCTGTCGGACAGCTGACCGATCATGCCGTCCACGAAGATATGCTCCATGGCCAGACGCACGTTAAATCCTGCGTACAGCAACCCGCCCACGCAGATGCCAACGAAGAGGGATGAATACACCTCCTTGGTGATGAGCGCCAGCAGGATTGCCACCAGCGGCGGCAACAGTGACCAGAATGAATTTGCAAATTCCATATTCCTATCCTCCCCTTACCCGTCTCCTGCGCAAGACTCTATTCTGCGCCGGAGCGGCATGTCACTTTGGTATGGTAAAATATTGACGCATTAAAGTGCATTTTGCAAGACATTTTTTCGAGCATTTGCAAAAAAGTTCCGGCAGATTTGAGAATCTGCCGGAGCTTTTTTGCATTATTTCAGTATTCTCGGCCGGAATCCCGGCATCACTGTGTCTCGATTTCTCCACCGATCTCGATGCCGGCATGGTGGCACTGGTCGATAAACTCGGCAGAAGCGGTAAAGCCATTGAGTACCTGCTCTCTGGTCCAGCCCAGGTTTTCGAGACGGTTCAGCCAGTCGCTTAATCCGCCCTCGTCCGCATCGCGGTTAAAGATGGCATGATACAGGTCAGTGATGTACTCGGTGTTGTTCCTGTTCAGGTTGCTATACTCCTCTCCGTTCAGGAAGGTGTTTACCATCACGCGGGCAGTGACACCGGGAGTGTGATTTGCCATGTGGTTCACCCAGAAGTCCACCTCATCCTGCGACGGCACACGTCCAAAGACGGTGTCATACAGGCTGACGACCATGATCTTAACAGGCGCATCATTAGGGCATCCTGCAATGGTGCAATGGTCCGTCTGGATGGTGCCCAGTTCGGGAACATTTGCCAGACCGGTTCCGCAGTTCACGCCAAATTTTGCACAGAGGTCAATGAATTCAGGGCTTGTCAGGAATCCCTGCACCACTTTTTCTCTGGAGTAGCCCTCATCGATCAGAAGGGTCCAGCCTTCCTTTCCGGTATCGTCTGCAGCCCTGTCAAAGAGACCCAGGTACAGGTAATCCAGGAAGTGGGAGTTACACATATTCCGGTTGGTGAACTCGGGGCTGAAGATGAAGCCTGCAGCTGCCTCACCGGCAGTTTTCTGTCCGGAGACGATGAGAGATGCCCATCCTTCTACTTCCTCCTGCTCAGGCTCACGATCAAGGAACACATGATAGAGACGTGACACAAAGTCGTTAACAGCTTCATTGTCCGGTTCGGGATTACTTTGATCGGTCAATCGCATTGACGAGGGATTGTTCATCGGTAATTCCGTATAACTATTTCCGTTTCCATCATAAAATGTCTTGGGAAGCGTAATAGAAACGGGAGTATTCATGGGAGTACGGATTTCTTTCAAAGAATTGCAAGCCTCGAACATGTCCTCGAAATATTGCACATTCGAAAGATCAAATCCGGAAAGGTTCACCTTTTCAAGCTCATAGCAAGCCCAAAACATTAAGCTGACATCACGAACAACATCCGTCTGAAAATTACGTAGATTCAGCTCCACCAAGCGAGCGCAATCACCGAACATAGCATTCATATTGGTTACTTTCGTGATATCCCAATGAGATAAATCTATACGTTCCAGTGAACGACAACCATCGAACATCAATCCCATGCTCTCACAATTGGAAGTATCCCACTCACTTATCTTCAAGTCGCTGAGGGCTTTGCATCCATGAAAGGTAGCATTCATATCTACAACATTCCCGGTATCCCATCTGCTTAAATCAAGTGATGTCAAGTTAGCGCAATGTGCAAAAGCACTTTGCATTGCTGTCAGATCACTTGTATCAAGACTTTCTAAATGAAGTGATTCCAGCGTTGCATTTGGAACAACTTCATTATAATAGCCGTTAAACTGTATACTGTTATAAAACAAATAATTTAAGCATGTCGCTTTGACACCATCTTCCGTAGTTACAGAAGCAATATTATCTACCGGGAAGAAAAAAACATATCCCCAATCATCTTCCGTCTCATAATATCTGCCCTCAGATTCGATCACTGTGCCATAGGTCACCCCGCCCACTGTAGCAGTGGCCGGAATCACTATATCGCCCCCGGGAGCAGTTTCTTTGTAGGATTTCAGGTAAATACTTCCTTCCCTGAGTTCATAGTTGTAATTATCCTGCCAGGTCGTGTCCGGAGATACTGCCTTCGCCTTGATCCCCAAAACAGGAATACAACATAGTACCAAAACCAATGATGCCAGTGCATTGAAAACTGTTTTTCTCATGTGATCCCCTTTCTCAAACAATACATTGTCGACTCAACGATAATTATTTGATTTATCACCGCCTTCCTCAATCCCGGCGTAATGGCACTGTTCGATGAACTCAGGGGATCCGGTTAAGCCTTACAAGAATGTCTTCCGCGATTATCGAAAAATACCTGTAACAACCAATGATTGTATAAATATGTAAATGAACTGTATATAGTATAACAAAGTAAAGATATTTCCTTCAACTGATATGCGTATCTCTTATCATCTTTCATTTTTTCTTTACCTCTAACGCTGGGGATGTTATAGTATTCGATACCAATCAAATATGCCCAAAGGCATCCGGCCGTTTCGGCCACATTTTCCAATCATGAGCATCACCCTTGACCACGTTCACGATCTTTAACAGTTTTGAGAATTTGTACGCTAACTTTCTTGCCTTCCGGGATATTTGGGGAATCTGTTTGGGGAGGTATATTCGCATGAATCATAGAATAAAGACATAGATTTTCCTTGAAGTTACAGTCATTACACGCCTATAATGAAAGGAGAAATCTATATTGAAATCCAACATTGCACCTGAAGTTAAAACCACGGCAAGCGCCGCACAGGAGGCCGTGCAGGTCAGCGACCCGAATGTAAACAGGCAATACAAGGACAGATTGTTCAAATTCCTGTTCAACGATAAAAAAGCTCTCCTGTCCCTTTACAACGCCATCAACGGGACGGATTACGACGATCCGGATGCCATCGAGATCAACACCATCGAGAACTTTATCTACATGGGCATGAAAAATGATCTCTCGTTTTTGATTGCATCTTCCCTCAACCTGTACGAGCAACAGAGCACCGTCAATCCCAACATCCCGCTGCGAGGTTTCCTGTATCTCTCGAAGCTCTATCAGAAACTGTTCGGGGATCACACGGACCTGTACAGCAGCAGAAAGATCCCCCTTCCGACTCCTCAGTTCATCGTTTTCTTCAACGGCGATGACAAGGAAGAGGACAGACGGGAGTTACGGATGAGCGATGCTTTTTCCGGCTCCTGCAAGGGAACCCCCGCACTGGATTGCGTCACCACCCTGATCAATATCAATTACGGTCACAATGCGGAACTGATGGAAAAGTGCAAGGAACTGAAGGGCTATGCCATTCTGATCGACAAGATCCGGACCAAAACGAAGGCAGGAATGAGTCTGGAAGACGCTGCAAATGAAGCCATCGACGAATGCATCAGCGAGGATGTGCTGGCGGACATCTTAAATACCCACCGAGCGGAGGCAACCGATATGATCCTGGAAGAATATAACGAAGAACTGCATATTCAAAATGAGAAGGAGATTTCCTTTGCAGCAGGAAGAGAGTCTACCATTTTTTCACTGATTCAAGACGGGGATCTTTCTCTTGAAAAAGGAGCCTCCAAATTGGACATCTCCATTTCCGAATTGGAGAAAAAAATGACTGAGGCCGGATACCATATTCCGGAATCCGTATAACACAATGCCTATTCTTTCATGATGATGTCAAAAGCTCCGGCAGATCACAGATCTGCCGGAGCTTTCTTTCTACCTATCTCTTGCTTTGGCGAATTGTTTCGATTACTGGATCTCTCCGCCGATCTCGATGCCTGCATGATGGCACTGGTCGATGAACTCGGGAGAGCCGGTAAAGCCATTGAGTACCTGCTCTCTGGTCCAGCCCAGGTTCTCAAGACGGTTCAGCCAGTCGCTTAATCCGCCCTCGTCCGCATCGCGGTTAAAGATGGCATGATACAGGTCAGTGATGTACTCGGTGTTGTTCCTGTTCAGGTTGCTATACTCCTCTCCGTTCAGGAAGGTATTTACCATAACACGTGCGGTGACACCCGGCGTATGCGCTGCCATGTGGTTCACCCAGAAGTCCACCTCATCCTGCGACGGCACACGTCCAAAGACGGTGTCATACAGGCTGACGACCATGATCTTAACAGGCGCGTCATTAGGGCATCCTGCAATGGTGCAATGGTCCGTCTGGATGGTGCCCAGTTCGGGAACATTTGCCAGACCGGTTCCGGGATTCACCGCATAAGCTTCGCACAGGTTGAAGAATTCCGGGCTCATGAGGAAGCCCTGCGCCACCATCTCTCTGGACCAGCCTTCGTCCAGATAGAATGTCCATCCATCCTTTCCAGTCTCGTCCGCTGCCCTGTTAAAGAGCCCCAGGTAGAGGTAATCCAGGAAGTGGGAGTTACACATATTTCGGTTGATGAACTCAGGGCTGAAGATGAATCCCGCAGCCACCTCTCCTGCAGTCTTCTGTCCGGAGGTGATGAGAGCTACCCATGCATCCACTTCCTCCTGCTCGGGCGCACGATCCAGGAAGACATGATACAGGCGGGTTACAAAGCCGCTGACGCCCTCAGGGTCCGGTGCAGGATCTGGATTCGGGTCAGGGTCAGGATTCGGATCAGGGTCAGGATCCGGAGCCGGATCAGGATCAGGATCGGGATTCGGGTCGGGATTCGGATCGGGATCAGGATCCGGAGCCGGCGCATCGGAAATATCCGCTGTCAGGCTGATCCCACCACCGCGGGGAACCGTCAGGCACCAATAGCCCTGCGCATCTCTCGTAGTGATCTCCGTCCCAGCATTGTATGCTTTCACAACGGTCTTACCGGCCGTGGCCGTGATGCGGATCACATCCCCTTCCTTTGCAACGGAGTACCCGTGGCTGGTAGCCAGCGCCGCTCCGTTAGCAGCCAGGGGAACCAGATCCGCGGTATGGCGGACGATATAATTGGTGTTTGCAGGAGTGATATCGTCTGCGTCATAATCGTGGAAGCCCACCTGTTCGACAAACAGGTCATCCACGCTGCCGCTGGTAGCAGTCACCTTCCAGACCGTCAGTTTGTTGGTTCCGGGCGTATCATAGTAAGCGACATCCGTCACGATGCCTCTGGTGCCGGATACGGTCCCGGTCACCAGCACATCATTGCCATCATATCTGCCACGGATGTTGACCCCTGCACCATCCACGGTAGTCACATCCCCGTGAATCTCTACGGATGCATTCCCGTCCTCCCTGCTATTGACGATTACACCACTTCTCTCGCCGTTTACTCCCACGGTCACATTAACGTCTCCGTCAACGATCACCTTCGCTTCGGAGGCGTCATTGGTTCCTACATAAACACCGACGAGCGTTGCCTGCACGTCTCCGCCGGCATGGACAGTCGTACTGCTTCCGTCATACTGAGCAGATGCGTCGATGCCTTCGTCCCCTGCGCAGGTGACATTTCCGCAGTTTACCACAATAGTCCCTGCAGTATAGGAATCATAGTTGTCACCCGAATATGCCTTCACGCCATACTGCCAGGTGGCGCCGGGGATATTGACATTGATATCCTGCACCGTTGCGGTAGCTGTTTTGCCGTCCTGGGCCCTTGCCAGAACGCCAATGGCATCACCGTTGTACCTTACCGTCGGGGTTACATTGTCCGCCGTAACGGTCACATCGCCGTTCGTTGCGTTGGCATCTGCCACCACCGTGCGGTTGGAATCCGCAGCATATACAACACCAGATGGCATCATGGAGACTGCCGTTACCAGTCCCAGCAGAGCTGCCTGGATTCTTCTCATTTTCTTCTTCATAGGCGTACCTCCTTTCCACGATCATCCGATATCCGGTAGGGGAACGTCAATGCGTTATGGCTAAACGGTCGGAAAAGCGGCTGAGCGGTCTGGAACGTTTCTTCGGCGCACCCGCTGCGAGTTGCGCCGATCTCCGCTTTGTAATAGAATAAACAGGATTACTCATAGGAAAGCCGGCATCCGAACGGACGCTCCGGCAGGCACAAAGGCATACAGCACATGGGCAAAAATATCTCCGGCGTTTCCGTAAAGGGCGCCGCTTCCGGGTACGCAAAACTGCAGAAGTTCCTCCATGTCCTGCTCCTTCTGGGCACGATCCTTGCTGCCATCAAGGTCATCTTTGTGGACTACAGCATGGACGAGGAATACCAGATCGTCATGGGCTACCGGCATCTCACGGGAGATGCCTGGTTCGGAGCGATGTGGGAGCCCCACCAGACCTCCGCCTATCTCGTGACGGCGCTGATGTGGATCTATCACTCCCTGCTGGGCACCTATACCGGCGTAGTCCTCTATCTCCGTGTGATCACCACCCTGATCCAGCTGGGACTGTCGTGGTGGCTCTTTCTGGTCACCGCCCGCTTCCTGGAAAAAGAAGAAGCCGTCCTCATCGCCCTTCTCTATTTCAACATCGTTCCGAAGCTGATCCAGATCCCGGAATTCGGTAATCTCCAGGTCTGGTTCTGGACCGGCCTCACCGTCTGCTTTCTGGAGTATGAGACCCATCCGAAAGCTGCGGGAAAGCCCTTATGGATTTGGCTTGCCGGCATATGCATGGCATTGGAAATCCTCTCCTACCCTTCCGCCATCCTGGTCTTCCCCCTCGCACTGATTTATCTCTGCCTGCGGGGCAAAAAAGATGAGCAACCGAAAAATGCCATTCGGAATCCCTTACGATTCTGTGGTGCCTGCGCCCTGTGTGCTGCGGTCTGGGCATTGCTGATCTTCTCCCAGGTAAGCCCGGATGAATTCCTGCGAAACCTCCCCCGCATCGTTACCTTTGATCTCACCCATGATCTGGCCCTGCCCATGGGAGCAAGGCTCCTCACCTTGCTGCAGGGCTTCGGATGGGAATGCTTGCTGCTGCTCCTTTCCGTGCTGTGTTCCGGCGTTATCTTTGCTTTAGCCTCCGCCATCAGCAAAAAAAGAAGGAAGATTTCTCTCCCCTCCCTTCTGACCAAAGGACAGCTCATCACTCTCCTGTCGCTCCTTACTATGATTGCCACCTTAATGATCCAGTTTGTTTACTGGGCCATCCTGCGCAGGGGATTTGAACTTCCTCAGATTCACCTCTTTGCTCCTCTCCTGCTCTCCCTGATCCTGAGGCCTTACGCAGGAGAAAAAAAGAAGTACCTGACCTTCGGACTTCTTTCTGCCGTTCTGACACTGCTGGCGGTTTTGTACATGAGTGACCTGACCTTCCCCTACGCCGTTCCCCACGCTATGCTGGGATCCCTCTTCGGGATCATCCTGGCGGTAATGGCCCTGCGGGAGCAGTTCGGATCCTCAGGGAGTGCTCTGATCCGTCTCCTGCTCATCTGTTTTGTTTTCCTGTGCATTTTCGGCAAGGGATTTACTCTGCGGGGCGGCAGAGGCAACGACATCACCCAGGTGGCAGGCATCATGAAGCACGGGCCCGCTGCCTACGTCCTGGGGGATTACATGTGCGCCTACATCTACAACAGCAATTATGAGGACTTCCGAAATACCATTCCGCAGGATGCAAAAGTCCTCATCGTAACGAACATGGTCTTCTCCCCCGGTACCACCCCTTACATGTTCACGGATGCGGAGATCTGCCACTTCTCCATTGTGGATCCCACCAGCTATGACGAAAGGCTCCTGACCTACTGGGAGGATTACCCCGAGAAACGCCCCGACGTAATCGTGGTGGACTGCTGGTACGGACAGCTTATGGAGGACCCTGATAACTGGATCATGCAGTACATCGAAAACGACTTCGGCTATACCGAAGTCCGGGACGGAAAATACGTACGTTTTTATTTGAAGTAAACGAATAAACGCAATTGCATACCAAAAATGCCAAATCATTGCACATGAAAACAGGGAGCCCATATGGGCTCCCTGCCTTATAGTACATCAGGTATTTCTTATTTAGCCTCTGCGATAGCAGCCTGTGCAGCAGCCAGTCTTGCGATAGGCACGCGGAAAGGAGAACAGGAGACATAGTCAAGGCCGATACGATGGCAGAACTCAACGGAAGAAGGATCTCCGCCGTGCTCGCCGCAGATACCAACATGCAGCTTGGGATTGACGGGCTTGCCCAGCTTCAGGCTCATCTCCATCAGCTTGCCGACACCGGTCTGATCCAGCTTTGCGAAAGGATCGTTCTCGAAGATCTTCGCATCGTAGTAAGCGCTCAGGAACTTGCCTGCATCGTCGCGGGAGAAACCGAAGGTCATCTGGGTCAGATCGTTGGTACCGAAGCAGAAGAAGTCTGCCTCAGCAGCGATCTCGTCAGCAGTCAGAGCTGCTCTGGGGATCTCGATCATGGTACCTACTTCGTACTCAAGCTTAACGCCTGCAGCAGCGATCTCGGCATCAGCGGTCTCAACAACCACCTTCTTAACGTACTTCAGCTCCTTGACTTCGCATACAAGGGGAATCATGATCTCGGGCTTAACGTTCCAGTCAGCGTGTGCCTTCTGAACCTCGATGGCAGCGCGGATGACAGCCTTGGTCTGCATCTTTGCGATCTCAGGATAGGTAACTGCCAGACGGCATCCTCTGTGACCCATCATAGGGTTGAACTCGTGCAGGCCGGAGATGATGTTCTTGATGGTCTCAACGGACTTGCCCTGTGCCTTAGCCAGCTTCTCGATGTCAGCTTCCTCGGTGGGAACGAACTCATGAAGCGGGGGATCCAGGAAACGGATGGTAACAGGGTTGCCTTCCAGAGCCTCGTACAGAGCCTTGAAGTCGCCCTGCTGGTAAGGAAGGATCTTGTCCAGAGCCTTCTCTCTCTCTTCTACGGTATCAGCGCAGATCATCTCGCGGAATGCTGCGATTCTGTCAGCCTCGAAGAACATGTGCTCGGTACGGCAGAGGCCGATACCCTCAGCACCCAGCTCACGAGCCTTCTTTGCATCAGCGGGAGTATCTGCATTGGTGCGGACCTTCAGTCTGCGATACTTGTCAGCCCATGCCATAACACGGCCGAACTCACCTGCGATGGTAGCATCCACGGTAGCGATCTGGCCTTCGTAGATATTACCGGTGGTTCCGTCGATGGAGATCCAGTCGCCCTCCTGGAAGGTCTTGCCTGCCAGAGTGAACTTCTTGTTCTCCTCATCCATAGCGATGTCGCCGCAACCGGATACACAGCAGCTGCCCATACCACGAGCAACAACGGCTGCGTGAGAGGTCATACCGCCGCGGACGGTCAGGATACCCTGAGCAACCTTCATACCGGTGATGTCCTCGGGAGAGGTCTCCAGACGGACCAGAACGACCTTCTCGCCCTTTGCTGCCCAAACCTCTGCATCCTCAGCGGTGAAGACTACCTTACCGGTAGCAGCGCCGGGAGATGCGCCAAGGCCCTTGCCCAGAGGAGTAGCTGCCTTCAGAGCTGCTGCATCGAACTGAGGGTGAAGCAGGGTGTCCAGGTTACGGGGATCGATCATGGCAACTGCTTCCTGCTCGGTCTTGTGGCCCTCATCAACCAGGTCACAAGCGATCTTCAGAGCTGCCTGAGCGGTTCTCTTACCGTTACGGCACTGCAGCATGTAGAGCTTCTTGTTCTCAACGGTGAACTCCATATCCTGCATGTCGTGATAGTGATTCTCCAGAGTCTCGCAAACCTTGATGAACTCTGCGTAAGCCTCGGGGAACTCCTTCTCCATCTGTGCGATGGGCATGGGAGTACGAACGCCTGCGACCACGTCCTCGCCCTGTGCGTTGATCAGGAACTCGCCCATCAGCTTCTTCTCGCCGGTAGCGGGATCACGGGTGAATGCCACGCCGGTACCGGACTCGTTGTTCAGGTTACCGAATACCATGGGCATAACGTTGACTGCGGTACCCCAGGAGTAAGGGATATCGTTGTCACGACGATAGACATTTGCACGAGGGTTGTCCCAGCTGCGGAACACTGCCTCGATAGCCAGCTTCAGCTGCTCTACGGGATCGGAAGGGAAATCCTTGCCCAGCTGCTTCTTGTACTCAGCCTTGAACTGCTCAGCCAGCTCCTTCAGATCAGCAGCGGTCAGATCGACATCGAACTGAACACCCTTCTGCTCCTTCATCTTGTCGATGAGCTGCTCGAAGTACTTCTTACCGACCTCCATAACGACGTCGGAGAACATCTGGATGAATCTTCTGTAGGAATCATATACGAAACGCTCAAACTTGGGATCAGGGTTGCCTGCGATCATTGCAGCAACGACCTCATCGTTCAGTCCGAGGTTCAGAATGGTGTCCATCATACCGGGCATGGAAGCTCTCGCTCCGGAACGAACGGAAACAAGCAGAGGATTCTTCAGATCGCCGAACTTCTTGCCGTTCAGGTCCTCGATCTTCTTAACGTACTCCATGGTCTGGCTCATGATCTCGTCGTTGATCTTACGGCCATCCTCGTAGTACTGCGTGCAGGCCTCGGTGGTGATGGTAAAGCCCTGGGGAACGGGAAGGCCGATGTTGGTCATCTCTGCCAGGTTGGCACCCTTGCCGCCCAGAAGCTCACGCATGGTTGCGTTACCTTCGGTAAACAGGTACACCCATTTCTTGCTCATGTGTCTCTCTCCTTTTTCTTCTAAAAAACTTTCTTCGAAAAAACTACTATTGGAACTACTTTTTTTCACAACGTTAAAATTATAACAGATATATGTAAAAGTGGTAGTACTTTTTTCTTAAATTTTGCACAAAAATCATTGTAACCGCTTACATTTCCGTGGTCTGTGGATTCCCGGAAAACGCGCTTGTCAAAAACCAAAACGAAAACAGGGGATTTCCGGGAAAAGCCCTCCGCCGGACATTTCTTATTGAATTAATGCACAGTATCAAGTACAATGGTGGATGCGTGTTTTTTGATATCTATATTTTGTTTTTGTCTTATCGGAGGTTTTTTCAATGATCAGTGCGAACAACGTAACCTATCGTGTGGGCAAGAAAGCCCTCTTCGAGGATGTCAATATCAAGTTCACGGAAGGGAACTGCTACGGCCTCATCGGTGCCAACGGCGCCGGCAAGTCCACCTTCCTGAAGATCCTCTCCGGAGATCTGGATACCACCAGGGGCGAGATCGTCATCACCCCCGGGCAGCGCCTCTCCGTGCTGGAACAGGATCACTTCAAATATGACGAGTACACCGTCATGGATACCGTCATCATGGGCAATCAGCGCCTGTACGAGATCATGAAAGAAAAGGATGCCATCTACGCCAAGGAGGATTTCACCGACGAGGACGGCATCAAGGCCAGCGAGCTGGAGGCGGAATTCGCCGAGATGGACGGCTGGGAGGCCGAGTCGAACGCTGCTACGCTCTTAAACGGCCTGGGTATTGCCACCGATTATCACTACTCCCTGATGAAGGATCTGGACGGCTCCCTGAAGGTGAAGGTGCTGCTGGCCAGAGCCCTCTTCGGCAACCCCGACATCCTGCTGCTGGACGAGCCCACCAACCACCTGGATCTGGATGCCATCGCCTGGCTGGAGGAGTTCCTCATCGATTTTAACAATACGGTCATCGTAGTGTCCCACGACCGTTATTTCCTGAACAAGGTCTGCACCCAGATCGCGGACATCGACTACGGCAAGATCCAGCTCTACGCCGGCAACTACGACTTCTGGTACGAGTCCAGCCAGCTGATGATCCGTCAGATGAAGGAAGCCAACAAGAAGAAAGAAGAAAAGATCAAGGAGCTGCAGGAATTCATCTCCCGTTTCTCCGCCAACGCTTCCAAATCCAAGCAGGCTACCTCCCGTAAGCGCGCTCTGGAGAAGATCGAGCTGGATGACATCCGTCCCTCCAGCCGTAAGTACCCCTACATCGACTTTAAGCCGGACCGCGAGATCGGCAACGAGGTCCTGATGGTAGAGCACCTGTCCAAGACCATCAACGGGGAGAAGATCTTAAACGACATCTCCTTTACCATGAACCACGATGACAAGATCGCATTTGTCGGCTCCCAGGAACTGGCAAAGACCACCCTCTTCCAGATCCTTGCAGGGGAGATGGAGCCGGATGAGGGCACCTACAAATGGGGTGTTACCACCTCTCAGGCTTACTTCCCCAAGGACAATACGGCGGAGTTCGACAACGATCTGACCATCGCCGACTGGCTCACGGGCTACTCTCCCGTGAAGGACGCCACCTATGTCAGAGGCTTCCTGGGCAGAATGCTCTTCGCCGGCGAGGACGGTGTGAAGCGTGTCCGCATCCTCTCCGGTGGTGAGAAAGTCCGCTGTCTCCTGTCCAAGATGATGATCAGCGGTGCCAACTGCCTGATCCTGGACGAGCCCACCAACCACCTGGACATGGAGTCCATCACCGCTCTGAACAACGGTCTCATCAAGTTCCCCGGTGTGGCACTCTTCTCCTGCCATGACCACCAGTTCGTGCAGACCACCGCAAACCGCATCATCGAGATTCTGCCCGATGGCAGCATCGTGGACAAGATGACCACCTATGACGATTATCTGGCAAGCGACGAGATGGCCAGAAAGCGCACTGTCTTCACCGCGAACCGCGAGGACGACGAGGATTGATCCACCCTTGCACTGTTCCGACACAAATGTCAAAGAGCTTCCTTCCGCAATGGAAGGAAGCTCTTTTTCCTTGGAATGCCTGTCTCAAAAAAAGAATACCTGCAGGATCTCTCCTGCAGGTATTGCTATCGTATCTTCAGATCTCCACATAGCGGCCGAAGATCTTGTCTGCGCCGCAGACATGCTTGGTGCCGTCATCATCGATCACCAGATAATCTCCCTCGCCGATAAAGGTCCTGCCTCTGCGGTTGGATATATAGGGGCTGACGATGGAACCGTCGGGACGGGTGATGCGGATCAGATTGTCAGTAACGATCCAGCCCTTGGTCACCACATCGGAAAAGAGTTCAAAGCCGTCTTCCATTCCCTTTCCGACTTCGTACTTCACTACTTCTGCTTCCAGCGGCGCTCTCTTGCATCTCATAATGTACCTCCTCTGAAAATGCATTTTCCCCTTCTCTTACGGGTATTATAGTATAGGTCGGCTGAAATGTCACGCGATTTGCCGAATTTTCTGTATATTTACATTCAAAGAAAACTCAGACGAATGCGCTCTCTTCATTCTTTATATCGTCAGCTCTGTCATCTTTCATGAGGATCTCGATAAAGCGTCCCACCTCCGTCCAGGCTCTCCTGGACTCGGGAAGCATCAGGTACGCCAGCTGAAAATCGTGGAACATCCCTTCGTATACGGAGAGGCGCACTTTCCTGCCGCAGGCCCTGAGCTTTGCTGCCACGGTCTGGGAATCGGACAGGAGCATCTCCTCAGATCCCACCTGCAAAAGCACCGGCGGAAAATCTTCAAAGGAGCCGAAAGCCGGGGAGATGTACGGGTTCGTTTTGTCCATTCCCGCGGCGTATTCGTTTAAGTAGATCAGGCTTTCTTTCGTATTGCCGAAGACGATATCCTTCTCGTAATTGGACTCATAGGAGGGGCCGCCGGCAGTCAGGTCCGTCCAGGGACTCATGGCGATGATGCCTCTGGGCAGTGGCTGGTCATGATCCCGCAGATACATGGTCAGGGCGAGGGCAAGGCCTCCGCCTGCGGAATCGCCGCCCACAATGATCTGATCTCCCGTATAACCCCGCTCCAGCAGGAAGGCATAGGCATCTGCCGCATCCTCCAGCGCCGCGGGATAGGGATCCTCCGGCGCCACCCGGTAATCCGGCGTCAGGACGCTCATGCCGCGGCTCACCTCATTGTAGAGTCCCGCCAGCACATAGTAGGCATTCCGTACAGGGCCCTGGTATCCGCCGCCATGGAGCTGCAGGATCGCCATGTCAGTCCGCGGATCCGCCTTCCTGGTCAGGAGCTTCATGGAATAATGCTCCCTGGTAAAGGTGGTCATGTTAAAGGGCTCCGGTACCGTCCACTCCGGCTCCACCAGACGTTTGCGCAGCTCGCCGCTTTTGATCCTGCGGCCGATGGCCATGTCATTGTTCAGGTGAGAGAGCAGGTTGGCGGCCACGCGCCCCATTGCACTGATGCCGCTTTCGGAGGCAGGGGAGGATGCCCCCTCGTCCGCTTCCTCCGCAGGCTCCGGGAAGGTGCTGCCGGACTCTGCCTCTGTATCGCTGCGGTCCGGTGACGCCTCCGCGCTCTCCTCTTTTTCCCCATAGATTGTGTGAAAATGTTTTACCCAGGGAAAGATCATACGTGAAATCTCCTGGTCAGCTCCGCCCTTGCCCTGCTGCCGCCCAGGATCACGGTTCCCAGGAAGAGGAGCACGCTGACGGTAAAGGCGATGACGGGCAGATGCAGGTCATTCAGGACCCCTGTCATATACAGGATCAGGTCCAGCAGGCTTAAGAGGATCATCAGGATCTGCATCATCATGTAGCTCTGCCAGTTCCGTTTATTGACCACCATGAGGATCAGGATCCCCAGATTGATGAACAGGATGCCGGAAGGGAACACATAGTCCATGGCCCATCCGTGGTATCCCGTCAACGCATCGATGGCCACCAGCACGGCGATGGAGATAAAGGAGAGCCATACCGTCTTGGACTGGTAACCGATGCGGCCAGTGATGGTCATCTGCAGGATCACATTTGCATATAAAAGGATCAGGGAGATCACAAATACCCAGGCCAGGGAAGGGGTACCGGAAAAGACATGGGCCATCACCAGACCTGCCACCGCAACGATGGACAAAAAGAGCACCAGGCGCTCAAACAGGAGCGTCTTGCGCATGGCCACCCGGGCGTTGGGGTACATGGGTCTGCCCTGCTCTCCGTCATGCTCCACCACAAAACTGCAAAGAGGACATTTTTCCGTCGGGTCCGCAATGCGGACCTTGCAAATGGGACATTTATTCATAGAACACTCCATTGGTTTCCACGGTGACGTCAATGCCGTCCTCCGCTATTTTTCTGAAGAAGCCTTTCTCGACAGCCGTGTCGGAAAGGATGGTGCTGAAGGTAAATACCAGAGTGCCGTCATAGGAGCAGATGGTTCCCTTCAGACTCTGGCCCTTGGACATGGCGATGCAGGCATGAAAGCGCCTGATGTAGGGCTTGTAGGCATCCTCCACCTGCACATTTCCCACATTGGTCATAGTGGTGGTATTGGCGGTGGCGGACCAGTTGTAAACGATCCGCATGGCGATGCCCTTGAGGGGCAGCGGAATGGGCCGCAGGAAGAGGTTCTTCTGGTTGGAGACGCTGTAGGAGAAGAGATTCTCCAGATTCTCCTTGTTGATCTGGGACCGCAGGGATGTCTTCACTGCTTCCAGCACCTCTTCAAAGGTCACATCCTGCTTCTCCGGCATAAAGGTGGCGGAGACCACCACGAAGAAATTCTTGGTGGTAACGGAATCGTAGTAAGGCCGCAGATTCACGGGCACGGCGATCCGGATGGGACGCTCCGGGATCTTGCCTCCCGCCGCTTCCCGGTAGATGCTCCAGGCAAATACCGCCACCAGATACTCGTTGATGGAGACCCCCAGGGCGTGGGTTCGCTCCTTTAACTGCGCAATGGGAAGATAGCCGTGGATCATGCCGAACTCGCCGGGATCCAGGGTCTCGCCCTTGATGAGAAAAGCCTTCTCCCGGTTGAATCCGCTGGGCTTAGCCTCCTTGAAATTCCGCAGGAAGCTGTCCTCCAGATTTAAGGAAGTGCCGGCGGTGAGTCTGTCTCCCTCATCTCCCCGCAGCTCCGGATGGGACAGCCGCAGGTATTGATAGGTGAGCTCCCGGATAAAGTTTAAGCCTCCCATACCGTCCGTCAGGACGTGGAATACCTCCAGATTGATCCTGCATTCATAGTAGGATACCCGGAAGAGATAGCTGTGGTTTTTGTTGGCCCGGATAAAACGGCAGGGGAAGAGGGTCTCCTCCTCCACCCTGGGTGCCGGCTTGCCGTTCTCCTCAAAATAGTACCAGAAGACGCCCTTGCGGAGGCGCACATTGAACCCGTCGAACTTCGGCAGGATGATGTCCAGTGCTTCCTGCAGCCGCTCCGGCACGATCTCCTCCGTCAGGGTCACACTGATCCGGTACACATTGGTCAGCCCCTCCCCCGCGATGACCGGAAAGAGATTGGCCGTATTATCCAGCTTGTCCCAGCGGATGGTACGGGAAGAAGACCCTTCCGAGGCCTTCTTCCGCCTGTATTCTTTCTTTTCGTCTTTCTGTTTTGCGTCTTTTTCTCTGTTCTTCATCAGCTTTCCACGATCAGGTACCGTCCGTCTCCCACGGCAAATACCTCATCGGCATCCAGAAGTTCCTTCCCCGTCAGGCCTTCCAGATCCACACCTTCCTCTTCAAAATACGCGATGACCTCCTCGGCGGAGTCTGCCACAACGGCCATGACCTCCGTCAGGAAATCGTCCGCTTCCTCCAGGGTCTCTGCCACATTGGGAGAAAAAAGCTGTCCCTGGTTCTCCAAAAAAGCTTCCAATACCGCTCTGTCAAAATTCAGCATCCCAAGCCCTCTCTTTTTTCAGTTCCCGGTAGACTCTGCCCACGGGCAGTCCCACCACATTGTTGTAATCCCCCTCGATGTGGGTGATGTACCTGGCACAGAATCCCTGGATCCCGTAGGCCCCTGCCTTGTCCAGGGGATCCCCCGTGGCCACGTACGTCTCGATCTCCGCCTCCGTCATGGGGGCGAAAAAGACTTTGGTCTCCTCTGCAAAGGTGTTGCAGGTACAGCTCCCGTCCGTCAGATATGACAGAAGCGTCACACCCGTATAGACCTCATGGCTCCTTCCCTGCAAGAGCCTTAGCATTCTTTTGGCATCCTCCGGATCTGCGGGCTTTCCCAAAACGGTGCCGTCCACGGCAACGATGGTATCCGCTCCCAGGACCGTGACAGGAGCTTCCCCCGCCTCCGGCCTTATGGCGGAGGCCTTCAGGTGAGAAAGCTTCCGCACCAGCTCCTCCGGCGAAGATGCCGCTACATGTTCGTCCACATCTGCGGTCCGGATCTCGAACTCCAGTCCGATCTGCCCTAAGAGTTCCCTCCTCCTGGGGGAGGAGGATGCAAGGATCAGTTTCTTCATCTTCTGTCCGCCCCCTCTGATGTCATGGGTACGAAGGTGCGGGTCTCCTGGGGGCTCTTCTTTCCTGCCGCTTTTGCTGCGGCCTCCGCCTCCCTGCAGAAGATCTCCTGGGAGGAGATGGCTTTTCTGCCTCTGGAGACCTTGCGGTATTCCCTTCCCAGGGGCAGGAGTTCTGCCGCCTTACGGTTGTCCTCCAGCTCCAGATCCAGCACATGGAGCACCTCACTGCGGAGCTTCTCATCCTCGATGGGGAAAATGATCTCCACGCGTCTGTCCAGGTTCCGGCTCATCCAGTCCGCACTGCCGCAGAAGATCTCCGGATTCTCATCGTTCAGGAAATAAAAGATCCTGCTGTGCTCCAGGAAGGCGCCCACGATGGAACGCACGTGGATGTTCTCACTGACCCCGGGGATCCCGGTCTGCAGACAGCAGATACCCCGGACCACCAGATGGATCTCCACGCCGGCGGCACTTGCTTCGTACAGCGCGGCGATGATGTCCGGATCGCAGAGGGAATTCATCTTGGCCTTGATCAGACCTCTTCTGCCCTGCAGGGCATGCTGTTTTTCCCTGCCGATGAGATACAGGAACCGCTCCTTCATCCACAGAGGGGCCAGGATCAGACGGTTCCAGAGCTTGGGCTCGGAATAGCCGCTGAGCATGTTAAAGACTGCGGTGGCATCCTCGCCGATGGCTTCGGAACAGGTCAGGAGTCCCAGATCCGTATAAAGCTTCGCGGTGGAATCGTTGTAGTTACCAGTGCCCAGATGGACATAGCGGCGAATCCCCGCCTCTTCCTTCCGAACCACCAGGGTGATCTTGCTGTGGGTCTTTAAGCCCATGAGGCCGTAGATCACGTGACAGCCCGCCTTCTCCAGCATTCTGGCCCAGACGATATTGTGCTCCTCGTCAAAGCGGGCCTTCAGCTCCACCAGCACCGTCACCTGCTTACCGTTCTCCGCAGCCATGGCCAAAGCGGCAATGATGGGAGAATGACCGCTGACGCGGTACAGGGTCTGCTTGATGGCCAGCACGTCCGGATCCGCTGCGGCCTGCTTGATGAAGTCCACCACCGGCTCAAAGGACTGGTAGGGATGGTGCATCAGGATGTCTCCCTGCCGGATCTGGGCGAAGATATCGCAGCCCTCCGGCAGCCTGGGTACCGGCTGGGGATCGTGTCTGGGATCCCGGAGGCGGTCGCATCCCTCCAGGCCGTAGAGCTTCATACATACGGTGAGGTCCAGCGGACCCTTCACCCGGAAGATCTCGGATTTTTCAATGCCCAGCTCCTTTTGCAGCAGGCTCATGAGGCGTCTGTCCATGCCGGAGTCCACCTCCAGGCGGATGGCTTCGCCCCGCTGGCGCATCTTGACCTGCTTTTCGATCTCCTTCAGCAGATCCTCCGTCTCATCCTCGTCGATGGTCATGTCGCCGTTTCTGGTAATGCGGTAAAAATGGGCCGTGACGATCTCATAATTCAGGAACAGGCTCTGAATGTTCCGCAGGATGATCTGCTCCAGCAAAATGAGCCTGCGGGTACCGCCTGCGCCCTTCGGAAGCTCCACCAGTCTGGGGATCACGTCCGGTACCTGCACGGTGACGAAGTCCTGTTCACCGGCATCGCTTTTCTTTTTCACCAGTGCGCCGATATTTAAGGACCGGTTCCGGATCAGGGGGAAGGGTCTGGAGGAGTCCACCGCCATGGGGGTCAGAACGGGATAGACATTGGACTCAAAATAGGCGTCGCAAAACTTCTCCTCTTCCTCCGTCAGCTCGCTTAAGGAGCGGATCAGAATGATCTTCTCCTTTTCCAGTGCGGGAAGGAGCATGTCGTTAAAAATGGCGTATTGATCCTCCACCAGGGCCTGAACTTCCGCGGAAACTGCCCGGAGCTGCTCCTTCGGCGTCATGCCGGAAATGTCCCTGGAGGATAGCCCTGCCTCCGCCATATCGTGGAGGGAGCCCACGCGGACCATGACGAATTCGTCCAGATTGGAGGAGACGATGCTGAGGAATTTGAAACGCTCCATCAAGCGGTTCCCGGGATCCTTGGCCTCTCCCAGGACACGCCTGTCGAATTCCACCCAGCTCAGCTCTCTGTTTGTGTAATAGACGGGATCGCGAAAATCGATCTCTCCGGTAACGGTCTTCTTTGTCCTGCTCATAGTCTTCTCTCTCGTTTACAAGGTTTTCCGCAATTTCAAAACAGGCCGCACGCTGTAGACTTCCTGGAAGAAGTCCGCGGTCTCGTCAAAATACGCCTGCTCCAGCAGCATATGGTCCGGCGTGTCCACCGAAAGGATCAGCTCATTCTCCTTCAGACTGGCCTTGACCTCCACCATCTTTTTCTTGTGACTCCGGTCCAGGGTGTTGGCCAGCCGCAGGATGGCGGTGAGCTTCGCCACCACCAGGTAGCTCTCCCGGTCCAGTCCGCCGTTGTCCCCGCCGGGGGCGTAATAGACGAACTCGCTGTGATTGAACTTGATGATATTTGCCACGATCTCCCGCTCCTGATGGCTCAGGCCGATGATCTCGGTGTTCATGACGATGTCGTAGGAACGCTCCCCCAGATTGGTGAGAGAGATGTACCTGCCGCAATCGTGCAGGATGGTGGCGATATCCAGATAGAGGCGTTCCCGTTTTCCCAGACCGTGGAGGGATTTCGTGCTCTCAAAAATGGTGCCTGCGATGGTCCGCAGGGTCTCCGCTCTGGAGCGGGATCCCATATAACGCTTGCTGATGTTGAAGGCACAGGCGATGATATCCTTCTCGAAGTCGTGTCGCTCGGAAAGGAGATGTTTTTCCTCCATGTACTCATAGGCGATACCGTCACAGAGGGTGACGCCCGGCGCCCAGATGGACTTGGAATCCATCATCTCCGCAATGCGGTCCGTCAGCACCACGCTGATGAGGAGCAGCGGGATCTTCTCCTCCGGGATCTCCATGGACATGGCGGTCTGGTACTCGCTGTGGGAGGTGAGGATCTTCCGGAGTCTCCGGAACTCGTCCCGGTCCATCTCCGCCCCGAACTTCCGGTCCGTGGCGCCCCTGACCATCAGCGGGGAAATGTAATCGTCCACGATGATGATATTTTTCACGTTCTTGCCGTGGAGGTAGAGCTTTTTGTAGGTGGAAAGCTGTGCGGACACCATCTCGTCGATGAGGGCATCCATCCGGGCCAGGTCCGCATGGAAGTCCCGGAGTCTCTCCTGGATCCGCAGTACGCCGAGGCGCAGGTTTTGCGTGGAGACCAGGGTATCCTTGTCAAAGAGGGAGATCTGAATGCTGCCGCCGCCGATGTCCAGGATGGCGCTGCTCTCCTCGATGACTCTGTTAAAAACGGCCCCCTTGTAGGCCACGGATTTGTAATCCAGATAGCGCTGCTCGGAGTTGCTTAAGAGCTCCACCCGGATGCCGGTGCGCTGCTCGATCTGGTCCAGCAGGACGGTGTAGTTCTTGCTCTCCCGGATGGCACTGGTACCATAGGCTTTGTAGGAGGATACCTTATAGGATTTCATGATGGAGGAAAAGTCCCGCAGAACTCTGCAGAGCTCGTCCACCTTTTCGTTGCTGATCTTGCCGCTGGCATAGGTGTCATTCCCCAGGGCAAGGCGCTTCACCAGCGTATCGATCTCTCTGGCTTCTCCCTTCCCGGAGAATTCATAGATCCGGAGCATCAGTTCAAAGCTGCCCACATCAATGGCAGCAAAGGTTTTATTGGCCATTGTCTTCTCCTGTAATGCTTAGCAGGTGGTCTATAAACTGCTGGGCGGTCCTGCCGGAACGTCCGCCGTGAGACAGCTCCCAGCGAAGGGCCTCCGCAATCAATTCCTCCTCCGGCAAAAGGGTGTGCTCCCGCTGTGCCAGAGTCTTTACGATCTCCAGATATTCGTTCTTGTCCGGTTTCCCGAAATAGATGGTGACGCCGAAACGGAAGGACAGGGAGAGCTTCTCCTGGACGGTGTCGGTACCCGTCTTGTCATCATCATCCCGGTCCGAGAAATTCTCCCGGATCAGGTGTCTGCGGTTGGAGGTGGCATAGATCAGCACATTCTCCGGCCGCTTTTCCAGGCCGCCCTCGATGACTGCCTTCAGGTACTTGTACTCCGTCTCAAAGTCCTCGAAGCTCAGGTCGTCCATGTAGATCACAAACCGGTAATTCCGGTTCTTGATGGCAGCGATCACCGCCTGCAGATCCCGGAACTGATGCTTGTAGATCTCGATGACCCGAAGGCCCCGTTCAAAATATTCATTGGCGATGGCCTTGATGCAGGAGGATTTGCCGGTGCCCGCATCGCCGAAAAGCAGGCAGTTATTGGCCTTTCTCCCCTCCACGAAGGCATCGGTATTCTCCGTCAGCTTCTGCTTGGCGCTCTCATATCCCACCAGATCGGCGAGCTTCACATGCTTGATGTTCAGGATGGGAACGATCTTAGGTCCCTCCTCGCCGGACACGATACGGAAGGACTTGTGCAGGCCGAACCTGCCCACGCCGAAGCGCCTGTAAAAATCCTCCAGCAGCGCCTTCATGGTGCCGGGATCCTTCACATTCCCCAGGGCGCCGGCCAGGTCACAGAGTACTTCCCGGATCCTGGAATTGTAGCTGTGGGACTCGATCTGCGTCGGATGGTAATCCAGGATGAGTCCCAGCTCCGGTACCTTCGCCCGTTCCGCGCTTTCCGCCAGATCCAGGGAAAAGAGACACTGCAAAATGCCCATGTCGTGGAGCGCCAGGTCGTTCACCGTCCCCTCCACGGCGCCTCTCCCCTCGCAGGATATAGAAAAGGAGTTCTCATCGTTTACCAGGAGATTCACCAGGTAACAATGCCAGAGATTGCCATGGAAGCCATAAGTACCCGCAGCCTCAGACAGGATACGGAGCAGGGAAAAAAGTTTGCTCCGCAGGCTTTCCGCAGGCAGATCCCGCCGCAGGACAGACGCCCCGGAAGCATCCGTCTCCATCAGGGGCGCAAGCATCTCCGGCAGAGGATCCTTTTGCAAGCTTGTGTATAGGATCAGTTCATCGAGTATCATAGATTTCCTCAAGCGTGCCTATAGACTCGCTTTGCTCCTCTATAAGCACTGTCAAAAAATCAACGTTTTTATGACTCAGTAGTTCCCCAGGATCGTCAGACTCCTGGTCTCCTCGCGGAGCCCCCGGATCGCATTTTTGACAGCGCTGTCAGCCAGGTTGCCGTCAAAGTCCACAAAGAACCGGTACTCCCAGTCCCGCTCCGAGACGGGGCAGCTCTCGATCCTGCACAGATTCAGGTGGTTGAAGATAAAGTGGCTCAGCATATGGTACAAAGAGCCGCTTTCATGGGGCACCTCAAAGCACACGGTGATCCTGGAGGCATTTCTGCAGAAGATCTTCTGGTTCGTCACCACAATGAAACGGGTGGAATTGGTATCGCTCTGGTTGATGCCCCTGCGGAGCACCTCCAGCCCGTAGGTCTGGCCTGCCAGATCGCTGGCGATGGCAGCCTGGGAAGGATCCTTATCCTCCGCCACCTTCCGGGCGGCGAAAGCATTGTTCTGCATACTGATCTGCTGCCAGTTCCGCGCATTCAGGAACTGGGCAGACTGCATCAGGCTCTGGGGGTGGGAATAGATAGAGCGGATCTGCTCCTCCTTCGTCCCGGGCACCACCAGGAGGCAATGCTCGATGGGGATGGTAATCTCCCCCACGATGTAGTGTTCAAACTCCACCAGGAGCTCGTAATTCTCCCGGATGATGCCTGCCGTGGAATTCTCGATGGGAAGCACCGCATAGTCTGCGCTGCCCTCCTCGATGGCCCGCATAGCATCCCGGAAGGTGTCCACGTGAAAGGCATTGACGCCCTCCCCGAAGAACTTCCTGGTAGCGATCTGGGAATAGGCTCCCTCCGCTCCCTGGAACACCACTCTGGCGTGCTCCGTATCCAGCGCATCCACTGCGATGAAGGGAAGCTTCCCGGCGGTGCCGTGCTCTGAGAGCATCCGGTATTGCATCTTGCGGCTCAGGGACATGAGGAGTTCCAACAGCTCCTGGGCCCCCATGGCATTAAAATCATCTCCCGCCATCTGTCTGACGGCAGCGATCTTCTCCTGCTCCCGCTGCCTGTCAAAGATCTTTTTTCCTGTCTCAATCTTGTACTCCGCCACATCGTGGCAGAGCTTCATCCGCTCCTCGAAAAGGGCGATGAGCTGTCTGTCCACAGCATCGATCTGCTGCCTGATCTCCAGTAAATCCATGTTCCGTATCTCCACTTCCGCGGGAGGCCCTTACCTGCCGTCTCTGCCGCGGGATAAAAAAATTCCACTCTTGATTTTAATCCAAAACCGCCTTGATAGCAAGGAAAAAGGAAGGTATACTAAAAGCAGAAAAGCCTAGGAAAATCGGGCTTTCTGAGGTGACATCATGGCAGAAAACAAAACCACTCTGAGCAAAACCCAAAAAGTGATCCTGAGCATCGTGATCGTCCTGGTTCTGGCGGTCGGCGTGCTGACCACCATCTTCTCGCACAGAGCTGAGTCGGTCCCCCACAATCCGGACGGCACCGTGGGCAATCTGGCGGGCAATATCAATAACGGCGGTCTCTTTGCCGAGTGCGACGGCAAGGTGTATTTTGCCAATTCCTTCGCGGGAGACAGTCTTTACTCCATGAACGTGGACGAGACGGAAATGACAAAGGTGTCGGATGCACAGGCGGTGAACATCCTGGCCGCCGGCAATTACATCTACTACTTCCAGAAAGGGGTCTCCGGCAATCAGGGACTGGGCAGTGTCCGCGTCCCCTACGCCTTCATCCGCTCCCACACTGACGGCAACAAAGCCTCCAGTCTGGTGCGGAATGTGGTGGTCTACGGTCAGCTTCTGAACGATACCCTCTTCCTCATGGGCTATGACGACGACGAGAACCTCACCTTCTTCCGGATCCAGACGGACAAAACCGAGGAGCTGAAGCTGGCGGATTACACCATCAATCCCGCCTCGGTCTCCGGGGACCGGATCTATTACAACGGTACCGTGAACGATCATTACCTCTACAGCTTAAATCCCGCCACCAATTCCTCTTCCCTGGTACTGGAGGAGGATATGTGGTACCCCATCGTGGAGGGCGGATATGTCTACTACCTGGATCTGCGGAATGACTACCAGCTGCGGCGTTACTCCTTCTCCACGGGCGTGGTGGAGATCCTGTCGGAGGAGCGGATCTCGGAGTACAACGTAGGTTACGGCTATATCTATTACCAGACCATGGGAGACGACCCGCATCTGTCGGTGATGCGCTCCGACGGCTCCGATCCCCGGGTCATCGCTTCCGGCGTCTATACCAACCTGAACCTGACCTCCAGATACCTGTATTTCAAGGATTTCTTCACGGAAGGATACACCTATCACAGCCCCCTGGGCACCGGCTCCTACGGTGTCTTTGACGCGGCGAAGGATGCGGCATCCGAGCTGGTGACGGAGTAACTCACCCGATCGTCTGCGCTATGCTTACCATGAAAAACGGCCCTCTCCCGCATGGGGAGAAGGGCCGTTTCCTGTATCACTGGATTTTTGCCTGCCGGATCCCGGATGGGCCGGATCACTCTTCGATGTGCTCGATCCCGGTATTCAGGATGGTGATGATGTGGGTATCGGCGGGGGAGTAGTAGATGGTCTTCCCGTCCCGCCTGCGCTTTACCAGGTCCAGCTGCTTTAAGACTCTGAGCTGATGGGAAATGGCGGACTGGGACATCCCCAGGGTATCCGCAATCTCCTGCACGCACATCTCCTTGCACAGAAGTGCGTAGAGAATGCGGATCCTGGTGACATCACCGAAGACCCGGAAAAAATCCGCCAGATCCGTCAGTTCCTCCTCGGGAGGCATCGCCTCCGCAACCTGGCTGCAGGTTAGTTGTTCACATTCTTTTTTCTTCATGATTTGCTCCCCGTTTCATCTTTCCGGTTCTGTTTTCCCTGTCCGGTCTTTCCCGATCCGAACATACAGCGGCCCGGAGGATTTCTCATCTTTCGTTTTGTTCATCCCCGCTTACGGGCGCTTCAGAAGCTCCAGGTCTCCCGCCGTATGCCCTTCCCGGTCGATCAAAAGGATCTTCGCATCATAATCGCGGGCCAACCGGATCGCTCTGTCCGGATCCTCGGCAGCGATCACGTAACAGGCGGTGGACAGGGCATCGGACAAAAGTCCGTCCGCACAGAGGATGGTCACGCTCCCGTAGGGGCCGCGCACCGGATACCCGGTGTCCGGATCCAGGATGTGATGAAATCGCACCCCATCCCGCTCCAGATAGCGCTCATAATCTCCGGAGGTGGAAATGCACATGCCGCCCCTGGCTTCTATCATACCGCAAAGCGTGTCCGGATCCAACGGATTTATGATCCCGATTTTCCAGGGAACGCTCTCCGGCGCCTCTCCCTTTTGCCCCAGCGTCAGGATGCTGCCTCCGGCGCTGATGGTCCCGCGGGTATCCGAGCCTTCCAGCAGGAGTTTTGCCCTGTTCAGGTAGATCCCCTTGCCGATGGCACCCAGGTCCAGCCGCATACCGGCGGGCAGATAAATGCGGCCTCCCTCCAGACGCACCTTTTCATAGCCGCACAGAGCCCTTGCCTGCTCGACCTCCGCTGCTGTAGGCAGGAGGTAATGCTCCGGATCCGCAGCTCCCTCATCCAGCTTCCAGAGGGTGGTCAGGGCCCCCAGGGTCGGGTCAAAAGCGCCGCCGCTTTTTTCGCTGATCTCCAGAGCCTTTTCCAGGATCTCCGCCAGCTCGTCACTCAGGAGGTACCCCTCCGGATCTCCCGCAGAAGCATTGATGGCCGCGATCTCCGAAGTTTCGATCCGGTAGGAGATGGTCTGTTCTAAGGCATTTCCCATCTTTGTCAGGTCCGTTATGGGATCTGTCGCCGTGGTGGTAAGGTCTGCGGAGAAGACGGTCCCCATACACAGATGGGCCCCGGAAAAGCGCTGCGCACCGGTACCCATTCCGTAAGGGTCGGAGGACCCTGCACAGCCCGTCAGAAGTGCAGCGCACAAAACCGCACCAAGGCACAAACGGAAAGGAAAAACAGATCTGAAATTGTTCATAGTTCTCCTCCCCGTCATCGCAGCCCGGTACCTTCTCCCCGGGCATGAGTTGTCATTTGTTCACTGGTGGCGCATAATAAAGCCTATGAAAGAAAGGGGTGTAAACGGATCGGATATGAAAAAAACAGATCAGGATTCCCGGAATCCAAAACCGAATACCCTTGTGTTCCTGCTCTCGGCAGTGCTTCTAATCCTGTGCCTCGGGTCACTGGTATGGATCGGGCTTGCGGAGCGCACCGCTGCAGGTAAGAGTGCCCTGCTGGCCGTCATCTCCTCGGAAGGTGCGGAGGATCTGGTCATCGATCTTTCTGCCGTTAAGGAGCCCTACGTACTGCGGATCGATGCGGCAGGCGGCGGCTACAATCTCCTCCGCATCAGCAAAGAAAAAGTAGAGGTTCTGGAGGCCAGCTGCCCGGATAAGATCTGCATGCGCAGCTCCGCCATCCCCGGAACCCATTTACCGATTGTCTGTCTGCCCAACCGTCTGGTGATCCGTTACAAGAATGTTCCGGCAGACAGTGCCGGCATCGACGCCATCTCCTACTGATACTGAGCATGAATAAAAGCAAACGCATTTTTTCATGCGATGCTTATTGAGGCGCGAAACGGATCCATAAGAGCGCCATCGATTGCGCCAAATAGAGGAACTCATGAAATCATCTTCCGTGCAAAAACTGACAAAACTGTCGCTCTTTGCAGCCGTGGCCCTGGCGGTCTACGGCTTTGAAAGCCTGCTGCCGCCGCTGCTCCCCATTCCCGGGATGAAGCCGGGCCTCGCCAATATCGTGACCCTCCTGCTGCTGCAGAAGACCAACGGAAAGAACACCGCACTGGTGCTCCTGGTAAGGATCCTTTTGTCCGCCCTTCTCTTCGGTCAGGCCGTAAGCCTCCTCTACTCTCTGGCGGGAGGGACTTTTTGTCTGCTGACAGAGCTCCTGCTCGGCCGCATGTTACGCGGAAGAGCGCTCCCTCTCATCAGCGCCTTCGGCGGCCTGTCCCACAACCTGGGGCAGCTCCTCATCGCATGCCTCCTGACCGCTTCCATCGCGCCGCTGTCCTATCTGCCCTATCTCATCGTGGCAGGAGTCCTCACCGGACTCTTTGTGGGACTCTGTTCTCATTTTCTGCTGAAGGCTCTCCCGAAAAGCCTGTTCCCGCAAGGGGGCGAAACCTAAAAGGACCGCTCCCACATGCTTTTTCAATGCTTTGCATCCAGCGCGCCCTTTAACTCCGCAATGGTCCTGCCCAGCACCGGATGCCGGAAGCCGGGATCCAGCTCCATCATGGGATTCAGCACAAAACTGCGATTGTGGAGATCCGCATGGGGAATGGTCAGGTCCTTCGTCCGCAGCACCAGGTCGTCGTAGAAAAGGATGTCCAGATCCAGGGTTCTGGGGCCCCAGTGCACCAGCCGCTCTCTCCCCGCTTCCTGCTCGATCTCATGGAGGAAATCCAGAAGCTCCGTGGGAGACAGGATGGTGGAGATCTCCACCGCACCGTTCAGGAAGTCCGGCTGCTCCACGCCACCGTAGGGCTTCGTCACGATGAGGTCCGACACCTTCACCACCTTCGTGTGAGAGGCTCTGCCCAGCTTTTCCACCGCTTCCTCCAGGAGGGCTCTGCTGTCCCCCAGATTGGAACCGATGGACAGATAAGCTCTGTGCCTGCCCATGGATGCCGTCACGGATACCGTTTCAAATTCCAGAGGAATGGGCGCTCTGGGCTTTTGCACCTCCACCGTCACCCGCTGCAGCAGAGGGAAGGTCTCCAGCAGCATCCTGCAAAGGCCTGCTGCCACCGTCTCGATGAGCTTGCTGGTGTGCTCCGTCATCCAGTCCGAAACCAGCACTGCTGCTCTGCCGTAATCCGTGGTTTTCTCCAGATCGTCCGTCCGCGCCGCAGCTTCGATATTCTGCTCCATTTCCAGATTCAGTACAAAGGTCTGGCCCTGGGCCTGTTCCTCCGGCAGCACGCCGTGATACGCGTAGACCTTTAATCCCTGGATTTTGATGATCCCCATTCCATCCTTCATACCGGCCTCCTCATCATTCCTTCCGCCAGTGCGACGCCCTGCACATTGTCCCAGATATCATGGACCCGGATGATTCCCGCCCCCGCAAGGGTTGCGGCAAAGGTCAGCGCTACCGTACCGCCGACTCTCTCCTTTGCATCCGTTTCTCTTCCCATGCGTTCCGCATAAAGCTTCCCCAGGAAGGACTTCCGGCTCCCCCCTACCAGCACCGGGTATCCTGCACTGCAGATGGCAGGCAGTTCCCTGACGATGTCCAGATCCACCTTTCCGCTGCCGTGGAAGCCGATGCCCGGATCCAGGATCAGCTGCTCCCGCAGGATCCCTGCTCTTTCCGCTTTTTCGGCCAGAGCCATCATGGATGCAAGGACCCTTTTTCCGGAACCTTCCTCCGGTCCGTCCCCCTGAAAGGAAGGATCCATGAGGACGTAGGGAACGCCGCGCTCCGCGATGAGTGGCGCCATCCCGGGATCCTCCAGACCGGACACGTCGTTGATGAGATCCGCACCCGCATCCAGGGCAGCCTCTGCCACCCGTGCTCTTCTGGTATCCACGGAGAGTGGGATGTCGGATACCTTCCGCAATGCCTCTATAACAGGAAGCACCCGCCCGAGCTCCTCCTCCTCGGATACAAAGGAAGCGCCGGGGCGGGTGGATTCTCCGCCGATATCCAAGATGTCCATCCCTTCTTTTTCCATCACAAAAACGCGCAGAAGCGCCTCTTCCGTGTCCGCATAGCTACCGCCGTCGGAAAAGGAATCGGGCGTCACGTTCAGGATGCCCATAAGGTAGGTATGATCCGCAAAGTCAAAATCTCTGTTCCCGATCCGCATACTCCCCTCCGAAAATGACTGATCTGTCAGAAACTCAACCTTTCAACATCTGCCAGAAGGTCTGCTGCAGCTGCTGATCCCCTTCAAAGCACCCCCGCACCGCCATGGTGGCGGTGACCGTTCCGGGCTTTTGCACGCCCCGCATGGACATGCACAGATGCTCTGCCTCCACGTAGATCATCACGCCCGCGGGCTGCAGGTGCTCCATGATGGCATCCGCGATCTGCGCCGTCATCTGCTCCTGGATCTGCAGGCGTCTGGCATAGACCTCCACGGTCCTGGCCAGCTTGCTGATCCCCACCACCTTCCCCTTGGGGATGTAGGCGATGTGCACCTTCCCGAAGAAGGGCATCATGTGATGCTCGCACATGGAATAAAAGGGGATGTCCCGCTCCAGCACGATGCCGGTATGGTCCGAGGTAAAGGTATGGCTCAGATGCTCCCCGGCAGATGCGGTATATCCCGCGCAGATCTCCTCATACATCCGGGCGATGCGCTCCGGTGTCTCCAGGAGTCCCTCTCTGGATGGATCCTCTCCGATCCCCTCCAGCAGTAATGCAATTCCCTGTTTGATCTTATCCTGATTCATGTTCTTACACTTCCTGTCTCTTCGGCGGATCTGCGACACTTATTTCTTTCCGCCCGGCTTTCGTTCTTCCTCTGCCTTCATGAGTCTCCCCAGGAAGGACAGAGAGCCGAAGGCGACGATCACATCCTCCGGGGCTGCCATGAGCCTTGCCAGCTCTGCCGCTTCCTCCACGGAGTCCGTGGCAGTCACCCGCGGGTTGTATTCCGACACCACCCTTGCCAGCTCCAGGGCATCCATGGCTCTGGGGTTGTCCGGGGTCTTTACCGTGAAGATCTGATCGGCGTAAGGAGCCGTGATCTCCGCGATCCTGCGGACTTCCTTGTCTTTCAGTATTCCCATTATAAAGAGGATTCTTTTATTTGTAAAATACAAATCCAGGGATTTTGCCAGCTGCAAAGCTGCGTCCTCGTTGTGGGCACCATCCACGATAAACAGTGGCTTCTTCCCGATGACCGTAAAGCGCCCCGGCCAGGTCATCTGCAGGAGCCCCTTTCGAAGGGCATTCTCGGAGATGACGAGTCCGCTGCCCGTTAAGGTCTCCACCACAGCCACCGCCAGCACGGCATTTGTGATCTGCACCGCCCCAGGGACGCTGATCTCCAGATTTTTATAGGATCCGTAGGAAAAACGCTGTTTTTGCAGGCCGTATTTTACCCCCCGGGCATCCGCCACATCCGCAACCACCAGGGGCGCGCCACAGCTTTCCGCCCGCTGCCGCAGCACCGCCATGGCTTCCGGGTGCTGGGCACAGGTCACTGTGGGAATTCCGGGACGCATGATACCGGCCTTCTGTGCTGCGATTTCTCCCAGGGTATTCCCCAGGAATTTCATATGATCGTAGCTGATGGAGGTGATGACACTGACCTGCGGCGCCGTGATCACATTGGTGGCATCCTGTTCTCCGCCCATGCCGCATTCCAGCATGACCATGTCACAACCCGCTTCCAGGAAGTAGAGAAAGGCCAGCGCGGTCTCCGCTTCAAAGCGGGACACTGAGCCCGAGCCTTCCGCCTTCATGGCTTCGTTACATTCCCGGATCCGCTCCATGCCGCGGCAGATGGCATCCTTCGTGATCTTCCGCTTTCCCACACGGATGATCTCCCTGGGATGCACCACCGCAGGGGAGGTATAGTAGCCTACCTTATATCCTGCGCATTCCAACACGGAGCCCACGTAGTTTAAGGTGCTGCCCTTGCCGTTGGTCCCCGCGAAATGCACAAAGCGCAGCTGCTCCTGGGGATTCGCCAGGCGCCTTAAGAGCTCCCGGATCCGGTCCAGTCCGGGCACGATGCCGGTTTTCCCCAATTCTTCCAGATATTCCAAACTTTCCGATTCCGTCATAATCCCTCCGTGTCCGCCGTATCCCTTTTCATCGCCGCATCGCACTCAAGTATGCCAAACTGATGGCGCGATGTTTTGTATTGCCCGGCAGACCACTGCGTCCGTATGAAAACAGGCGGGGAAGCTCCCCGCCCGATGCATTACAGATTGTCCAGATCCGAAAAGTCGCCCGTTCCGATATCCAGCATGTTCACGGTTCTGCGGCGGATCCTTGCAGCCTCCGACTCCTTCAGCAGATAGTTTTTGATCTCTCTGCCCTTCCTGATGTGCTTCAGCTCCAGAGTGGGATCCGTGGTATCACCGGTGAAGCAGGTGATGGTGGACAGGCCTGCAAGCCGCTCCATGAAGGTGGCGGTGAGCTTTACGTCCTGCACCTTGTACATGTAGCAGTCGTTCTCCTCGATCTTGAAAAAGCCGGTGCGGATGGTGAGCATATCCGGCCGCAGAAAATACTTCGTGAAGGTCCAGGGCAGTCCGAAGAGCAGCCATCTCTTCCGCTCCATATACTCCTTGGGAGTCTCCTCTGTCATTTCCTCTTTCTCTTCTCTTACATCCTCGTCATAGGTTGCCATATTTTTCCTCCTGCTTCGCATACAAATCTGATTATATTGTGTAGATTATTCTCTTACCCAAGAA
This sequence comes from Lachnospiraceae bacterium, assembly GCA_024681775.1. Taxonomy (GTDB): domain Bacteria; phylum Bacillota; class Clostridia; order Lachnospirales; family Lachnospiraceae; genus AC2028. The sequence continues at coordinate 21,577 of JAILAF010000013.1, read as the reverse complement.
ATACCACCATCTGAAGAAGAATATTTTCAGAAGCATCAAACTCCTTTATGATCAGCCCGCATAATCCGGGAAGATCATGGTAAGTTTCCCCTCTGCGTTAAAATGCAGGATGAAGATCTGCCCCGAGAGGCTCTCCTCCCCGAAGGCATAGACGGAATATCCGTCTCCGTATTCATCCTTCTCCGGATCCGTGATCACCTTCAGAGCCGCAAATTCCTTCAATTTCTCCAGCGGGAACATCACCGGCTGATCATCAAACATGGCACTTTCGTAATCCGCCACCACATCCGTTCCGGCAGTCTCCGCCAGGAAGTAATCCTCGGAATAATAGACCTCCATGTCCTCCTCCCCGTCTCCGGAGAAGTGTACGGGCTGGAAGTACAGTCCGCTGCCGCTGCCGTCAAGGGCCACGCAGGCAGGAAGGATTGCCTTCCGCTCCACCTCCGTCAGCACCTTCACCGTTCCGTCGGGGCGCACATATTCATACCGGGTATCCAGTCTGTGATAAGCTGCTCTCCAGCCCACCGACTGGGACGGGTCGCTTAAGACTCTGTTGACCACAGCAAAATACCCGCCCTGCAGGTAGGCAATCTCCTCTACCTGCTCGGATACGGGAGATCCTTCCGGATAGGTCCCGCACAGTTCGATGCCCGTTTTCTGATAAGCACCGGAAGCATCCGCCTGCAGGATCCCGCCGTCGTAAGCACTGTAGGTTGCAGACTCGGGAATCTTCGTACCGATCTGCAGCTTTCCGTCCTCCAGCCAGATAGAGGAGGCACCGGCATAATCCGACTCGGGATCCGACCCGTCATCCACCAGCTTCTGCATGGAGCCGGGATTCCTTGCATCCGCCTGGGCGATAAAGCCGCCCTGCCAGAAGCCGCCGCTGCCGCCGTAATAGGCGATGACCAGATAGAGCATGTCGCCCTCCGCCACCACCTGATCGATGGAGGGCCAAGCATAGAACATGTCCTCATCCTGCTTCAGCGTTCCCAAAAGGACCACATCCCCGATCCCCCGGGCATTCACCGCCAGGATGGGATAGTCCTCACTCTCATAGTCCTGGTTTAGGAAGATCAGGTAATCACCGCTCGCTGCATAGAAATAAGGCGATTTGTAATCCCCGAAATCAAGCGGCATCAGCTTCCCCGTGCGGTCACACAAACTGTAGGAAATGCGGTAATCACCGTTTTCATCCGCTCCGTTTTTCTGGATCAGCCCGATCCCGCTCTCCGTCACGGTACTTAAGGAACCGTAGGAAAGATTCTCACGCCTGCCCGTGGCGGGATCGATGCGGTAGACCTGCAGGTCGTTCCAGTCCTCGTCCATTCCTTCGGACCAGATCCAGCCGTCCGCATAGTAGAGCTTCCCCGTTCCGTCGTCCTCGCAGAGCATCTTTAGGGTATCCGTATCCGGCTGATAGCTCCAGAGGGTGGAGTCCTGCAGATAGTCATAATCCGGCTCCTGCCTGCCGTAGCTCATAAACTCTCCGTGGAGGGCAGGGGAATCCAGCGCATCCGGTCCGTAAGCACGGAAGATCACCGTATCGTTTACCTGGACGAAATGGGTCCCGTTGTTTCTGACGATATTGTCGGAAAAATCATGTTCCTCATCGATCTCTCCCACGAAAAGGTATTTTGCCTTCGGAACAGGCTCTTCCGCAGCAGCACCCGCATCCTCAGGCGTCTGGGATTCACCACTGCCTGCGGGATCCGCAACCACGCCCGGTTCCTGCTCCGGTGCAGCCGACTCTTCCTTTTCCGGTGCCACATACCCGGGATCGATGGACGGAGGCTCTTCCCGGGGACCGCCGCAGCCCGGAACCAGGAGCACCAGACAGGTGAGTAACAGCAAAGCAGTCTTCTTTTTCATGTCTTCCTCCGATGGTGCGCCGCCTTCCTCCGAAAGCATCCGCACACTTACAGGTAATGATAGCATATTTTCCCCTCCGCTTCACCCCATTTCCTCAAAAAACCGTCATTTTCCCCCGCAGCCATTGCTTAAATGCCGTTTTTGTGATAAATATAGAAGGATCATCCTTTCTATGAAGGAATGAAATATTCAGAAGGAGAACAGTTATGGAAAGAGAAGAATTTTTGTCCCTGTACAGACATTCCCTGGCCCATGTGCTGGCCAAAGCCGTTGTGGAGATCTTCGGTACCGAGACACAGCTGGCCATCGGCCCTCAGATCGCAGACGGATTTTATTATGATTTTTTGCTCCCTCGTGCCATCACCGAGGAGGATTATAAAACTATCGAGACTAAGATGACAGAGATCTTAAAGCGCAAGGAGGCCTGGCGCAGAGAAGAGATCTCCCGCGCAGATGCCCTGAAGCTCTTCGCTGATCAGCGTTTCAAGGTGGAACTCATCAATGATCTCCCCGAGGACGAGCTGCTGACCGTCTACTACACCGGCGAGGATTTCGTGGATCTGTGCCGCGGACCTCACGTGGAGAATTCCCAGGAGCTACTCTCCGCATCCTTCCAGATCAAGTCCTCCTCCAGTGCTTACTGGAGAGGCGATGAGAAGCGCGACTCCCTGACCCGTATCTATGTCTATGCTTTCCCTACCAGAGACGAGCTGAAGAGCCATCTGGCGATGATCCAGGAAGCGCTGGAGAGAGATCACAAGAAGCTGGGTGCAAAGCAGGAGCTCTTCCTCTTCAATGAGACCGCTCCCGGCATGCCTTACTGGCTTCCCAGAGGCTGGAAGATGTACCAGACGCTGCTGAAGTTCTCCAGAGAGATTCAGGAAAAGCACGGCTATCAGGAGATCTCCGCGCCCCTGATCAACAACAAGAAGCTCTGGCTGATCTCCGGTCACTGGGCACACTATGTGAACAATATGTTCATCGTTCCCGGCGCAAACGGCTATGTCAAGGCCGATGCCGAGGTAGACGGTGTCGTCTCCTCCCTGGAGGGACTGGATGACGAGGCTGCGCAGCAGGCGGCAGTAAAGATCACCGCAAGAGAGCCCCTTTACCTGCGGGAGAGCGATGATACCATGGCTGCAAAGCCCATGAACTGCCCCAATGCCATGATCACCTACAAGCGCACCATCCACTCCTACAAGGAACTGCCCATCCGCTACAGCGAGTATGATGTGCTCCACCGCAAGGAGAAGTCCGGTCAGATGAACGGCCTCTTCCGCGTACAGGAGTTCCGTCAGGACGATGATCATACCTTCGTAATGGAGTCCCAGATCGAGAGCGAGATCGCCGATATCATGGCCATCGCAGACGAGATCTACAAGACCTTCGGCGTCACCTACCGCGCGGAGTTCTCCACCCGTCCCGATGACTTCATGGGAGACATCGAGGTCTGGAACAGAGCGGAGGCTTCCCTGAAGAAGATCCTGGATCAGAAGTACGGCGAGGGCGGCTACGAGATCAACGAAGGCGACGGCGCTTTCTACGGCCCCAAGATCGACCTGCAGATCAAGGACGCTCTGGGCAGAGAGTGGCAGTGCGGCACCATCCAGCTGGACTTCCAGCTGCCTCATAACTTCGGCCTGACCTATCAGGATGCGGAAGGCAACATGCAGATGCCCGTGGTCATCCACAGAGCCATCTACGGCTCCCTGGAGCGCTTCATCGGTATCATCATCGAGAACTTCAAGGGCGCCTTCCCCTTCTGGCTCAGCCCTTACCAGGTGGGTATCGTTCCCATCCGTCCCGAGCATAACGACTATGCGAAGGAAGTGGAGGATCTCCTCACCGCAGCAGGCATCCGTGTAGAGGCCGACTATGCGGACAAAAACATGAACGAGAAGATCAAGTACTATCGCAACATGAGAGATCCCTACATCCTGGTCATCGGCGATCAGGAGAAGGAGGCTCGCACCGTCAGCATCACCGTCCGCGGGCAGAAGAACCAGCTCCATGGCGTCACCCTGGAGCAACTGGTTGCCATGTGTAAGAAGATGAATGAGGAGCACCTCATCGACCTCATCGGAGAAGTCCTTGCATGAGAAATATGATTACCGAAGACAATTCCAATCCTAACCAAAACGGGATCGGCACCTACGCAAAGCGTATGGTGCCGATCCTGGTGTACATGCTTATCTATCTCCTCTGGTTCCATTACCTGGAGAACCGGCCGGCGCAGATCGAGTATCTGATCCACACCCCCTGGGATGACAAGATCCCCTTCTGTAAGTATTTTATCATCCCCTACCTCTTCTGGTTCGGGTATGTGGCGGTGGCGAGCCTGTACTTCCTCTTCCGTGACTACGAGTCCTTTCGCAGGCTCTACCTGTTCCTGGTCACCGGCATGACGCTCTTTTTGCTGATATCCACTCTGTGGCCCAACGGACACGATCTGCGGCCCGTGATCACCGGCAGCGGCATCTGTGACAGACTGGTGCGGAATCTCTACAGCAGAGACACCTCCACCAACCTCTGGCCCAGCATCCATACCTACAATTCCCTGGGGGTCTGGTATGCGGTAAAGAACGCAGAGCGTCTGAAGAAAAAGAAAATCATTCGGATCCTCTTCATGCTCATCTCCTACTCCATCGTGGCCAGCACCGTGCTCTTAAAGCAGCATTCGGTCTTCGATGTGATCTCCGCTTTCCTCTTCGCAGGGACCATGTACTACTTCATCTATGTGCTGGATCTGCTGGGTCTCATCGGACAGAGAAGAGCGCAGGCGGCATAAGGACTATAACTAAGAAAAAAGCCCTCGAAAGAGGGCTTTTTTCTTAGTTAAAACCATAATATTTCTGCGCCAGCTTGTAAGCTTCCGCAGAGAGCTTTCTGCCGCCCCTGCCGGGGAGGTTGGTGCCGTTCCCCAGTAGGGAATTCCGCATGATCAGATACAGCCGCAGATCCTTTTTCTTGATATAATGCCACAGATCCGTTTTCTCCTGCAGGCTCTCCGAGGTATCCGTCAGGATCAGCAGGATGGATGACACGGCCGTCACGATCTCCAGATAGTTGATCATGTACCGGCGGAGCTTCCTGTTTTGCACGATCTTCCCCCGGTTTTCTACCATGTAATCGATCATCCTGCGGTTCACCCGCAGCTGCTGATCCATGTGTTTGCACATGAATCCTTCGTTGACGGACTGATCCTCCCTGCCGATGAAATACCGGTACAGATTCAGGTCCAGATACATCAGGGTGCGGACATGGGGAAGGGGCTCAAAGGCGAAGAGATTGTCCACGTAGAAGGTGTGCTCCGGCAGTCGCAGGCCGCATTCCCGCAGGAGCTGAGTCCGGTAGATCAGGGAGTGCATCAGCATGTAATGCCCCTGGGGCAGCTGTCTGATCTCGCTCCATTCAAAGATCTCTCCCACCGGGAACATTCTCCGGTACTGGATCACTTTCTTTTTCTTCTCTCCCTGCTTCTCATACACATAGTTGCATATGAGGGCATCCAGGATCCGATTGCCGCCCACCACGGACCGGAGCATGTCCATCACGGTGATCAGGTCCTCGGTCTTCAGCCAGTCATCGCTGTCCACCACCTTAAAGTACAGGCCCTGCGCATTTTGCAGTCCCGTGTTCACGGCGCCGCCATGGCCCTTGTTCTCCTGATGGATAGCCCGGACCATGCCCGGATAATTTTTCTCATACTCCCTGGCGATATCCCAGGTGTGATCCTTGTAGGATCCGTCATCCACGATGAGGATCTCCAGGTCGTTCCCCCCGGGCAGGAGGGAATCCACGCACCTGCGCATATAATTTTCGGAATTAAAGCAGGGAATGGCGATGGTCAGCAGTTTCATTCTGTGTTCCCCTATTCTATCACTATTTTTCGGAATGTGCTCTGCGCCGCAGCCCGAAGGCACCGGCGTAGCTTTCAAATGCGGAAGGGATGGGATACCCGGAGAGCGTCTCCTCCGGAGCCACGTAGATCCACGCGCAGCTGTCCGTGCCCTTCGGGCCCCGCTCCAGCTCATCCACCCGGACCCGGTATCCGATCATGTGCCATTCCTTATGGGTAAAGATATGCTTTGCCTCCGGAAGCCGTGTGATCCGCACGACCTTCAGCCCCTGGGAATCCAGGTACGAGCGGACTTCCTCCCCGGACAGATGCCCCGGCAGATTCGGCAGCTCATAGAGCCCCGCCAGGAGTCCTTTTGCAGGGCGTTTGTGCAGGGCGATGCGATCCGCATCCTGCAGGACCAGCACCGTGAGGTCTTCTGTCTTGCGTCCGGCTTTGGCTCCCTTTCGAGGGTACACCCCTTCCGCTCCCAGGAGATGTGCTCTGCACTCCTCCCGCCAGGGGCACTCCCCGCAGGCAGGGGCGCCGTTGGGCACGCAGACGGTGGCGCCCAGCTCCATCATGGCCTGATTCAGGTCTCCGGGGCTGTCCTTCGGCATGACCGCAAGGAGCTCTCCCCGCACCGCTTCCCGCACCTTCTCCTCGGAGATCAGGCGTTCATCCGCCCGGAGCCTGGAAAGGATCCGCAGCACATTCCCGTCCACGGCGGGGACAGGCCTGCCAAAGCAGATGGATGCGATGGCGCCGGCGGTATAAGCGCCGATGCCGGGAAGCTTTAACAGTGCTTCATAGGTGTCGGGCAGCGCGCCGCCGTATTCCTCACACAGGACGATGGCAGCCTTTTGCAGGTTTCGCACGCGATTGTAATACCCCAGTCCCTCCCAGAGCTTTAAGAGCTGCTCCTCGGGGCAATGCGCCAGGGCCGGGATGTCCGGGAGCGATCGCAGAAAACGGGCATAGTAGGGCTTTACCGCCTCCACCCTGGTCTGTTGCAGCATGATCTCGGAGATCCAGACATGGTAGGGGGACGGATCCCTGCGCCAGGGCAGGTCCCTGTGGAATGCATCATACCAGATCAGCAGCCTTCCAAGGGTTTCTTCCGAAATAGAATGGTTTTGGGTGCTCATGGCGTGTCTCCCGGACCGTTCACCGCCGTTTCCCCGCCGTCCTCCCCTCCCAGGGCGCCGCCCCGGTAAGGAACTCTGGCGGAAGGCACCTCTTCCGACGCGGGAAGGGTGTGAACGGATTGATCGTCGAAAAAGATCTGGGCGCCGAAAGCTTTGAGAAAATCTTTCTTCTCGATGCCGCCCAGAAAAAGCGCTTCGTCCAGCCGTACGTTCCAGGCCCGCAGGGTCTTGATGACCCGCTCGTGGGCGGGGGCATTTCTGCTGGTGACCAGCGCGGTACGGATGGGGCAGTTGTCGGGACCCAGCTTCTCCTGGATGGCGGAGAGCTTCCGCAGGAATCCCGCAAAAGGGCCTTCCTCCAGGGGTGTGTCCGCATTTCTGGCCTCGTTTTCCTCGAAGGCCTTGAGCCCTCCTTGTTTATACACCAGTTCCGAGGAATCGTCAAAGATCACCGCGTCCCCGTCGAAGGCGATGCGGATGCTGCCATCCTCCCGCTCTTCATAGATATGATCCGTGCAGATGATGCCCGCTGCGATACCGCTGTCGATGGCATTTTGCACATCATCCTCATAGGCGGACAGGAACAGATCCGTGCGGAAAGCCTTCAGGTAGGGAGAAAGCTGTGCGCCGCTCACCAGCACCGCGCGGGTGATGTCCAGTCCGTAATGCTTGATGGAGTTAAAGACCCGCAAGGAAGTGTTGGTGCTGTTCCGGGACATGATGATGACTTCCACCGGCCGCTCCTCCGGCAGGAGCTCGTTTAAGGCCAGAAGATTCTTGATGAGGGAAAAACCGGGGCCCTTCCCCAGGACCTCGTTCTCGTGCGTGATCTGATACTCCTGATAGGCATCCAGTCCCTGCTCCTCAAAGATCCGGTTCTCCACCGTCAGATCAAAAAGGGCGCGGGAGGATACGCCGATCACCATTTTACCGTCCAATGCATATGCCATAGGGGCTCCTTTCCGGGAGGTGCTCCGGGACAGCCGCATCGCCTCCGGCAAACGCACTCACGGCTATCTCAGGCGCTGACCGCCCTCAAATTTCCATCTCGTTTCCACACTGCTCTGAATGATGTCAAAAGCAGCCTGCAGGTCCTCCGGAATCTCCAGATCCAGGGAAAACGCCAGGACCCGCAACATCTCCTTCGTCATGACGGGTCTGATCCGGGTCAGGATCTCCAGGCGCTTCTCCGAGGAAGCTTCGTCCAGGAACTCCAGTACCAGGGGATCCGGCCCGGCTTTGGCCGAAGGATCCCCGCCCGCGTCTGCGCCGCTTCCCGCGCCTGTGCCGTTTCCTGCGGCAGCTCCTCCAAAAGACGTGCCCGGGGCTGCTGCCTGCCCTGCTGCGGACGGCGCTGCTCCCGGCAGGACCACGCCGGGTCCCTCCACCTTCTCAAACCGGTAAGCCTGCTGCGCGTCCGGGTATTTTTCCCTGTCCGTGGGGGACAGGAACATCTGTAAGGGCCTGGCGTAGACCTTCATCTCGCCGTACAGGGCCTGATAGATGACCAGCTGCTCTCCCGTCTCGGTATGCTCCGCCACCGTTACGATGCGGTACAGGTTTCCTTTGAAATGCCTGTAGATCTCTCCTGCCTGAGGCAGCCCTCTTTTTTCCTGCATTTTCTTTTGTCCTCCGTGATGAGAATCGGGAATTGGCGCGCAGCGTAGCGTCTCTGATCCGCACCGATCCGGTTTGATCGGGAGGAGCGCAGGAGCGGGGGATCAAAGCCCGGACAGTTCCACGGATACAGGCATTCCTTCCTCCTCGCCGAAGGCGGCACAGACTGCCACCTCCCGTACGCTTTCCTCCAAACGACCGATCTCGTCCTCCGTCAGGTCCCCGATCCTGTCATGATGGACCTGCACATACAGACGGCCGTTTCCTTCTTCATAAGTATAAGAGACCATCACACCGGCATTTCCGTACCCCGCCTCCCGGAGGGCTTCCCGGACGGGTCTGCCCACAGCTGCGCTGCACGCGCGCAGGCTGTCCAGTGCATATCCGTCCGTTCTCCCTGCCAGAGCCGAGGTAGTGATGCTGACGGCCAGAGCGCCGATGATGATCAGTGCTGCCGCCAGCAAAAGCCGAAGGATGGTCTCTTTTCGTTTTGTCTGATATCCGATCGCATTTCCTCTCATCTCATATCCTCCCGGTGACCTGTTCACACGTTTCATGATATGAGTATGCACTATAATGTGCACAAAAAATCGGACTCAAACAACTCTTTTGTATTTTCTTTCTGTTTTTCTTTCCGGCTTTCTGCCGTACATTATACCGCAAAATCCCTCATTTGACAGAGATTTTTACGCCGGCTTTCATCAGCCCTTCGTGACCTCGTTAAAGGTATCCACAGTCTCCTGATCGGGGGCTGCGGTGAGGAGGCTCACCACCACATTCACGATGAGGGCCAGCACAAATGCGGGAAGCAGCTCATAGATGGCGAAAGCGCCGCCCAGCTTGGAGATGCCGAACTTCCATACGAAGATCATCACGCCGCCGGTGATCATGCCGGCCATGGCACCCTTCAGATTGGAACGGGACCAGAAGAGGCTCAGCAACACCACGGGGCCGAAGGCAGCACCAAAGCCTGCCCAGGCGAAGGACACGATCTTGAACACGGAAGAATCCGGATCTCTTGCAATGACGATGGCCAGGATGGAGATGACGACCACGGCGATCTTGGCCACCTTGACCTGGGTCTCATCCTTCAGCTTTTTGCCGCCGAAGCTCTGGATCAGATCCGCGGAAATGGCGGATGCGGATGCCAGGAGCTGGGAGTCCGCGGTGGACATGGTAGCTGCCAGGATACCGGACAGGATGACGCCGGCGATGATGGCTGCAAAAATGCCATGGGTGCTCATGAGATTGGAAATGTGGATGATGACGCGCTCCGCATTGCCGCTGCCCTCCAGCTTCTCAATGAAGCCGCCGTTGCTCATGGCGAGGCCGATAAAGCCGATGAAGAGCGCAACAAACATGGCAAATACCACCCAGATGGAAGCCACTCTTCTGGAGAGGCCGATCTTTTTCTCATCCTCGATGGCCATAAAACGCACCAGAATATGCGGCATACCGAAGTAACCGAAGCCCCATGCGAGAGTGGAGCAGATGGTAAGGATGCCGTAAGGCGCCGCTTCTCCCGTACTCGCCACATGGGTCTGCACCATGGACAGAAAGCCGGGAAGGGATTTTGCATTGTCAATGACTGCGTTGAATCCTCCTGCGGTGTGGACACCGAAGACAATGACCACCACCAGGGAGACGCTCATGGCAATGCTCTGGACCAGGTCCGTCATACAGACGGCCTTAAAACCGCCCAGGGAGCAGTACAGCGCGATGATGATGGCACTGACGATCATGGCAAAGAGGTAGTCAATGCCGAAGAGCGTATTAAAGAGCTTGCCGCAGGCAGCAAACCCGGAAGCCACATAGGGGATGAAGAAGATCACGATCACAACGGCGGACACCAGGGTGATCACATTCTTCCGATCCTTGTATCTGGCGGCAAAATACTCCGGCAGCGTGATGGAGCCCAGCTTCGCGGTGTATCTGCGCAGCTTTGCCGCCACAAAGAGCCAGTTCAGATAGGTGCCGATGGCCAGACCGATGATGGTCCAGGACGCATCCGCCAGACCGGAGAGATAAGCCACGCCGGGGATGCCCAGCAGCAGCCAGCTGCTCATGTCGGAAGCCTCGGCGCTCATGGCAGCCACCAGAGGTCCCAGCTTACGCCCGCCCAGATAGAAATCCCCTGCGTCGTCATTTCCCTTGGAAAAGACCACACCGATGAGGATCATCATGGCCAGGTACAGCAAGATCACAATTCCCAAAACCAGTTGAATTCCCATAACTCCTCCTTAAAGAAACATTTTTCGTGCGTTACCATTTTAGCACATTAACGCATAAATATACACAAGAAATTTCCTTGACGATTGTTTTCCGCATATTTATACTCGCTAGTGCGGCGATCGCAAAAATAACTGGACTAATGCGACGAATGCTTGCTTGAGAGTGCGTTTCCGAAAACGTAGGCGTAGCGGGCTACGCTGAGGCTTTCGGGGACGTGCTATCGGGCAAGCAGGCAAGCATTCGGTCCAGTTATTTAAGAATCGCAGCACTAGTATCGTTATGTGCATTAAGAAAGGAACTCCATGAACGATCTCACCAAGGGCTCTCCCGCCCTGGTCATGTTAAAATTTGCGATCCCAGTGCTCATCGGAAGGCTCTTCCAGCTGGCCTACAATCTGACGGACACCCGCATCGTCGGCTCCATGCTCGGAACGGACGCCCTGGCCGCGGTGGGCAGCGTCAGCACCCTCCATGAGCTTTTCAGCGGTTTTCTCATCGGTCTCGCCGGTGGATTTTCCATCCTGACCGCCAGGTACTTCGGCATGAACCGCCGGGATCTGGTGCGCCGGTGCTTTGCCTCCGGGCTCCTGCTGGGCACCGTAGCAGCCCTCGTCATGACGCTGCCGTCCCTTCTGGGACTGCATGTCCTGCTGGACATCCTGAATGTCTCCGACGCCCTCCGGCCCGATGCTTCCGCATACTTAGGCACCCTGCTGGCAGGACTGATCTTCTGTGTCCTGTACAATGTGCTCGCCTCCAACTTAAGGGCTGTGGGGGATTCTCTGACCCCTTTGCTCTTCCTCATCCTCTCCGCCGTGCTGAACGTGGGGCTGGATCTGCTCTTTGTGGGGCCTCTCCGTTACGGGGTCCGGGGCGCCGCTTTGGCGACCGTTCTGGCCCAGGCCATCTCTGCGGCCCTGTGCTTTCTCTATCTGCGGATCCGCTATCCCATGTTTGTATTCACCCCACGGGAAATGATCCCGGACAGGGAGATGGCTTCCCAGCTGGTCGGCGGCGGCCTCTCCATGGGGCTTATGAGCAGTCTGGTGGCCTTCGGCACCGTCGCCCTGCAGACTGCCATCAACTCCTTCGAAACCCCCATCATCGTGGCACACACCGCCACCCGGAAGCTGACGAACCTGTATATGATGCCCTTCTCCGTTCTGGGGGCCACCATGGCCACCTACTGCGGACAAAATTACGGTGCGGGACGACTGGACCGGATCCGGAAGGGCCTGCGGGATGCGCTGCTCCTGTCCTATCTCTGGGCTCTCGTGGACCTGCTCATGAGCTATACCATCGCACCCTCCCTCATCACGGCCATCTCCGGCACGAAGGATCCGGAGATCCTCTATACCGCCGTCCTGTATCAGAAGGTGGATACCATCTTCTACATGCTGGTACCCACCATCACCATCCTCCGCAACGGTCTCCAGGGACTGGGGGACCATGTGACCCCTGTGGCATCCAGCTTTTTGGAGCTCCTGTGCAAGGTCCTGGTGGCCTTCCTGCTGACCCCCGTACTCCATTACATGGGAATCATCTGGGCAGAGCCCATCGCCTGGACCGTCATGGTGATCCCTCTGATCATCAGCATGGCAAAGCGGCTGCGGAAGGTGCAGACCCCGGACCCGGAAGAGGAAAATGCGGTCTCCTGAGCGTCGGGTGAGCACCGTAAGGGGAAAACGGACAAAAACAAAACGGACGAAAAGGGAATCATATCAAAATTCCCTTCTCGTCCGTTTTTGATTCCTTTGATGGTTCCCGCCCGGTCAGCCCGTCAGATCCCGGTACGGATGGTTTCTCCCGCGGGGATCCGCAGCACATTGCTCCAATCCCTGACCGCGACCCACAGGTCCTCCGCCGTGGGATTGTAGACCAGGGACAGGTCCGCGGAAAATGCCAGCATCTGCACCGCATGCAGATACCCTGCGATCTCCATGTTGGTGGCATACCAGATGTCCTCTCTGCCGGAGACCGCCTCGCAGAAGTCCTCGATCACGTTCCAGTTGTCACACACGTCAAATTCATAACTGTGGCCCCATACATACAACAGCCGCAGGTACTGGCTCTTTTTGTCCTCCACCAGCATTTTCCCGTACTCTGCCAGCTTAGGATCATTATGATGGCAGGTGGGATTCCACTCCATGAGATCCGCAGGCAGCTCGAAGCTGCCGGTGGAATGCACCGTGCGTGCGTAGAAGATCCCCGCCATCGCCAGGATCTGCTTGATCCGCTCATCGTAGGAGCCGTTGGGATAGGCATGCCCCCGCACGATCTGCCCGAAGAGACGCTCCAACCCTTTCCGGTCCTCCAGGATCTCCTCCAGCACTGCCTCGTTGGGGCATCTGGCAATGGTGGGATGGGTCAGGCCGTGGGTAGCCACCTCATGGCCATCATAGAGGCCCTTCAGCTGCTCTGCGGTGAGTCTGGGCTTCTTTCCCAGAAGGCCGTAGTTTAAGTTAAAGGTTGCCTTCAGGCCGTACCTGTTAAAGATCTTCACCAGGCGCCTGTCCTGCTCCTTGCCGTCGTCATAGCTGAAGGTGAGGGCTTTGGTCCTGCCTTCCGGATAGCAAAAACTGATCTTCATGGCAACTCCTTTCGAAACCGCGTAACCGGGCGAATGAAAACGCTTACATGGAAAAGTAGAAAAAAAGGGTCCGAAGGAAATCGGACCCTTTTGTGTCGGAGTGGCGGGATTCGAACTCGCGACCTCCGCCTCCCTAAGACGGCGCTCTAACCAAGCTGAGCCACACCCCGAAACGACTTGAATATCATAGCACGCCGAAAAACAAATTGCAAGCACTTTATTCAAAATCTTTTCGGATGGGCGAAAAATAACTCGCATTTTTGACTTTTGACCCTGGTTATATCAGATCTTAAAGGTTCCCACAATCTTATCCAATGCATCCGCAATGGCCGTGGTATCGGAAGCCTGCTGATTGATCTCGGAGATGGTATTGCTCATGAGATCCATGGAAGCGTTGGTCTCCTGGCAGGATGCCGCATTCTCCTCGGAGATGCTGGACAGAGTGGAGATACTGTCTACCACATTGGCCTTGGAACTGTTCAGGGATTCGGTCTTGGTCTGAATGGTGCTGATGGCATCTGCGGTGGACTTTGCTCCGTCCAGAACGGTCTGGAAGGATTCCACCACCTTGCCCAGAGCCTTGCCCTCTTCGCCCACGGATTCCTTGATCACGTTTGCGGACTTGGTATTGTTCTCGGATGCTGCGAGGATATCCGCGATGATGGACTGGATCTCCTCGGAGGACTCGCTGGACTGCTGTGCCAGCTTACCGATCTCCTCTGCCACCACGGCAAAACCTCTGCCGGCCTCTCCTGCTCTGGCCGCCTCAATGGAGGCATTCAGGGACAGCAGACTGGTCTGGGATGCGATATCCCGGATAGAGGAAGCAGCGATGTCAATCTTGCTGACTGCCTCAGCGGACTTGTTGATCCCCTCCACGATGGCATCGGTGGTACGGATGGTGGACTCGTTGGCCTTGATCAGGTTGTCCAGCTCTGCGGAAGCTCTGGTAGCCTCATCGCCCACACCCAGTGCGGTATCCACCGCGTCTCCGGAGAGGGAACTGATCTCATCGATATTGTCGCCCATGGACTGGATGGCCACTGCGATATCCTGAACGGACTCTGCCAGGGTCATGGAAGCCTTGGACATTTCCTCCACTGCATTGGCCACGGTCTCCGTGGTCTCGTTGGCGTTGCTCACCTCGGAGGAGATATCGCTCATGGCGCCGTTCACCTTCTGGGAATCCTCTCCGATCTGGCCCACCACGCTCTTCACATGGTCTCTTGCCTGTGCGGCGCATTTGGAGATCTCGGCGATATCATAGACATTGGACTTGATTTCTCTGGTGCTGGTCAGGTCGCTGGCAGCCAGGAGCTGCAGTTCCTCCAGGATCCCGGAGATGGACTTTGTGATCTTACCGGAGATCAGGAAGATCAATACGCCGAAGACGATCATGCTCACCACGCAGATCACCGCGCTGTTCAGAATCACGGCACGGATGGCAGACTGTACGTCAGCTTCGCTCTCACCTGCCCATGCAGCACCCCAGACATTTCCGTTTTCGTCGTAGAGCGGGCTATAGAACACATAATATTTCTGGCCCCCGATAACAACACCGGAAGCACTGTAATCCTGCTTCTTCTGCATTGCCTCCCAGATCTTGGGATCCATCTGGGTACCCTCATTTCGCTGACCCTGCGCGTTCAATGCAGAGGTCATGAGACGAGTATTGCCTTTAAAGATCGTCATCTCAACACCTTCTGACTTGAACAGATCCACATAATCGTGCTCATATTCGGGTTCGTTTCCCAGATCCAGATCGTACTGATAGTACTTTTGAAGGGCCCGGACACTCACCTGGAGCTTTTCGTAGGTCTGGTCCTTCAATCTCGATGAAATGCTGCTCCCGCTGATCACACTGAGGATGATCCCGATGATGATCATCGGGACAAACCCGATGAGGAGCTGCGCAGCTGACAGCCTGATTTTTCCGTTCTTCATGACATTCCTCCATTGCTGTTTTTTTCCCGCGAGGGGATTTCATTCGTTTAAGAATGCTTAGAACTTTTCCGTATTTAGTTGTTATGTCCGATTATACTCCCAAAATCTTGAATTTGTCGGATTTTAAGAAAATTTAATACGAATCCCTCCCCCCTTTTTCTGATTATTTTAGGATTTATTTGTCTAATTTAGACAGATTTTTCCTGTGAACCATGATGACCAGGGGCACGTCCTTATCCAGGGGCCTGTTGGGATCCACATACTCCTCGATGACGCCGTCCCGCAGGGCGATGACATTGGCGCCGCACGACTGGCGGAGCTTCAGCTCTATGAGGGATTTGCCTACCCACTCCGGCTTAGGAAGCATCTCCACGATGGCCAGATCCTCATTGATGTCGAAAAACTCCAGGAAATTGCTGGACAGCAGCTGACGGGCGGTGCGGACGCCGCTCTCCTCCTCGGGGAAGATCACCTGATCCGCGCCGATGCGCTTTAACACCTTCCCCATACGGTCGCTGCCTGCCTTGGCAGTGACGTAAGGGATGCCACACTCCTTGGACACCATAACGCACATGATGCTGGCTTCCAGACTCATGGCCATGGCCACCACGGCGCAGTCCATATCCGCAATGCCCAGCGCCTTGATCGCTGACGGGTCTGTCAGATCAGCCAGGATGGCTGCGGTGGCTTTGGCGGAATACTGGTTGATGACTTCCTCGTCATTGTCCACCACCATCACATCGGCGCCGCCCTCAATGAGGCGGTCCGCAACGGCCTGACCGAATTTCCCCATACCAAAGATCACAAATGATTTCATATCTCCTCCTTACCCTCACGGGATCAACCCACAATAAAATGTCCCTTCGCATGGCGGATACTGTTTTGATCCGGCCGCGCAGTACTGAAAAAGAGTGCCATGGAAATAGGGCCGATGCGCCCGGCATACATGCCGATCATCACCAGGATCCGCCCCGCCGTGTGCAGGGAGGATGTGAGTCCTCTGGAAAGCCCCACGGTGCCCGTTGCACTGAACATCTCATAGGCCGCCGATGCGGCAGGTACCTGTTCCGCATAGATGAGGGCCAGCACCAGGATCAGCGTCAATCCCACGTTAAAGGTCACGATGGCATTGGCCTTGTTGATCAGTTTCGGCGAGATGCTCCTGCCGAAGACCACCATCTCATCCCGGTCCTTGATGAAGGAATAGATGTTCAGGAAGACCACAAAGAAGGTCACCGTCTTGATACCGCCGGCAGTGCCCACGGGGGAGCCGCCGATGAGCATGTACAGGCATCCTGCAATGACGGTAGGAGTGGTAAGCCCCTCCTGGGGCACCGTGGCAAAGCCCGCCGTCCGGAAGGTCACGGACTGAAAGAGGCTGGCCAGGATCTTGGACCCCGTATCCAGGTTCCCGATGGTGGCAGGATTGTTCCATTCAAAGAGGGCCACCAGCACCGTCCCGGAGACCAGAAACACCGCTGTCAGGATCAGCACCAGCTTCGTCTGCTCGGAGAGACGCCTCAAAAAGATCCGGGGCCCGAAGCCCTTCTCCCTGCAGCTGCGCAGGCCTGCTGCCATATCGAACCATACCACATATCCCAGTCCGCCCAGGACGATGAGGACCATGGTGATGACATTGACAGGGATATTTTTCTGATAATAGATCAGGGAGTCGGGGCCCATCACATCCATCCCCGCGTTACAGAAGGCGGAGACGGCGTTAAAGATCGCAGCCCAGAGCCCCTTAAAAAATCCGAAGCGGGGGATAAAGCAAAAACAGTAGAGAAGGGCGCCGATGCCTTCTGCGATGAGGGTGCCCTTCACCACCCGAATCATAAAGGAAAGAAGTCCTTCGATGGAATCCAGATTGTAATAATCCATGATAAGGAGCCTGGTCCGTAAGGAAAAGCGCTTCCCCAGTGCCAGCATGCCCATGGAATACAGGGTGATGACACCGAAGCCGCCGATCTGCACCAGGATCAGGATCAGGAGCTGCCCGAAGAAGGTCCAGTGGGCGTAGGTATCCACCACCACCAGACCTGTCACACAGATGGATGTGGTGGCGGTAAAAAGTGCTGTCAGGAAATCCGTCTCCTCCCCGGGGACCGTTGCAATGGGGAGCATGAGAAGGAGCGCACCGATGAGGATCGCTCCGAGAAAGCCCAGGGTGATGACCCTGGTGGAATTGAGTTTTGCCTTCCGAAATTCGGAGGCTTCGTGGATCAGTTTCATCAGGAAGTTTCCTTTGCATATACCGTTCCGGGACTTCCCAAAGAGCAGGCCGGAGCGCGTATTTTTTGCTCATAAAAAATAGTATATCGCAAAGAAAACAGCCGTCAACTCCAAAGCCGTTTCCCGTAGTTTTCCGGTATCTCCTATATGTAAGGACCGTTCCTTAGGGGAGCGGCCCTTACTGTTTTCGAATCACTTCAAGGCGTCTTCTGCGGCCTTCCGGAGCGCCGCTTCCGACTTGCACCACTTGACACACTCGTCATAACCGTGTGCCTTGGCCTGACCGATCATGTTGTTCAGGACGCTTTCAAACTCCTCATCCGAGGATGCGTAGATCGCATTCCAGCTACCCGGAACGATACAATTGGTAGTCACCTCATTCCAGCGGATCTCCAGGTCATCCGAGCGCTTTCCCTCGGAATAGGTGGATCCGGGGCTCATTCGGTAATCCACATGATTGCTGATATAGTCAAACTCGCTGATACTGCCGGAATACTCTCTCCAGGCCTTTTCCACCTCGTTCACCGGATCCGAGATCTCACTCTTCCAGAGCTTGCTGTCAAAAGCTTCACCGTTGCTGTCCGGATTGATGGCCTTTTCGGACCAGGTGGTGTTGTTGATCTGAATGATGCCGTCCTGGTAGGTGCCGCTGTATCCTGCGGATTCCATGGATGTCCCCTTGGGATCCAGGTTTGCGGACTTTCCGAGAGCGGTAAATACAGTATTCCCATCCGTATCGTAATCCCAGCATACGCCCCTGGGACCGTACCACATGGTCATGGCGCCCTCCGGCGTAGCCAGATAGTTGATGATCTCCATGCACAGCTCCGGATACTCTGTTTTTGCTCCGATGGTCCAGATCCGGTTCCCTCCCAAAGGAGAAAGACCATAGACGATCGGGTGTCCCTGCTTGGGATTAAAGCTGAGCATCAGCTTGTTCTCCTGAATGTGCTGCTCCGTATTATACACATCGCTGCCGGCGTAATTAAATATGGAACAGAACACGCCGCCCGCCTTCATCTTCTCCGTCATGATGTCATAGGTGGAGGTCATGGAGTCGGGATCAATGAGCCCCTTCTGATAGAGCTTGTTCAGGAAACGCAGGCATCTGACATAGGGGCCGTTTTTGTCCAGGCAGTCATAAAATGCTCCGGTCTCGGTATCATAGAGTCCGATGCCAAACTCATCATATCCGTAATAAGCGGAAGCCATGGACTTTACATACATCACCATGTTTCCGTCCCAGTCGGGCCAGAGGTAAAAAGCATAGGTGGGCTTGCCGTTTTCATCCTCCGGGCAGATTTCCTTCATCGCCTCAAACAGCGGAATGAAATCCTCCAGCTCGTTCACCTCGGGATATCCCAGCTGCTGATAGAGATCCCAGCGCAGATCCCAGGTGTAGAGAATGGAATCGATGCCATCCCGGTCGGAATTACCGATATTGTGACCGAAGCCGTGTACGACCCCGGGCTCCGTCAGCGGGTTACCATCCTCATCCAGGGGAACGATCCCGGCATTTTTCTCCAGCGCCTTGGCAAAATGCTCTTTGATGTAAGGGCCGTAATCGGAGAGGATATCGTCCTCATTCCAGTCCAGCAGCAGGCCGTTTCGGATACTGTCCGTATAGTTGGCACCGTCGCTTCCAAAGACCACGATATCGCCCAGATCGCCCTGCTCCATCCGGGTCTGGATCGCACCGTTGGTATCGGGAACGATGTTCAGGATCACATTGAATTTATCCAGCATGAGCTGTCCGCCCCAGCCCCCGACAGGGCCGCTGAAATTGGCCAGTTGACTGAATACGGTGAGGGTGATGGGGGCTTCTCCCGATTCCGCTCCCGCTGCCGTTTCGCTTCCTGCGGGCACCTCACTCCCGCATCCGGTCAGTGCCGAAATGCTCACCGCTGCGCTGAGCATCAGTGCAGTCAGTCTTCCGGCGATCTTACTTTTTTTCATAAAAAACCTCCCTGCGATATACGGATCCGTGTGCCGGATCCTTTTTTCTTTCGATCATCCCTTCACGGCTCCCAGCATGATCCCTTTCTCAAAATACCGGTTCATGAAGGGATACACCACGAGGATGGGAATCACTGTCACCATGGAGATGGTATATTTCAAAACCTTGGCATTCATGGCCTGCCGCGCCACTGCCGAAGCCAGCATACCGCCGCCCGAGCTCATGACGGAGGCCAGATTCGTGGTCTGATTCAGATACTCGAACAGACGATGCTGCACCGTCTTCAGCTCCGGAGCGCTCTGCATCAGAATGAGGGAATCCGTGTAGGAATTCCAGTGGCCCACCGCGCCGAAAATAGCGATGGTGGCGAGGATGGGTTTACACAGCGGCCAGATGATCCGGGTAAAAACGGTAAAGAAGCCCGCTCCGTCGATGAGCGCACTCTCCTCCAGCTCCGAAGGGATGGACTCGATGTAGGTCTTCACCAGAATGATGTTATAGGGCGCCACCACAGCGGGAATGATATATGCCGCAAAATGGTTGGTGAGCCCCAGCATGGACATGTTCAGGTACCAGGGAATGGTGCCCGCGTTAAAGTACATGGTGATCACCAGAAAACGGTACCAGAATTTTCTGTGCCACATCTCCTTCTTGGTGACCAGGTACCCCACCAGTCCGGAGGCTGCCACCATGAGGCCCGTGCCCAGAACCGTCCTGGCGATGGTCACCAGAAAGGCCTGTCCCAGATCGGACACATTGAGCATGGCCAGATAGTTGCTGAGATTGATCCCCCGGGGGAGCAGTTTGATCTGTCCCTTCTGCACCAGATCATTGTCGGAAATGGTGTTGATGAACAGAAAGTAAAACGGGAAGGCGCACAGAAGGGAAAAAATGCCAAAGAAGCAATGGTTGATGAGATCAAAGATCACATCTCCCGGCGTTTTCCGGCCCACCACTCCCATTCCGGCCGCTGTTTTTTTCCCGGGCCCGGGCTTTGGAGTTCTTTTCGATGCTTCCATAGTTTCCTCCTATACGATGGACTCTCCGCGGACCGCCTTGGAGAACCGGTTGGCCCCGAAGAGCAGGATCACACTGACGATGGATTTCACCATACCCACTACGGTGGAAAGGGGGATGATGCCGTTCTGGATACCCAGGTTGTACACATAAAGGTCCAGGACCTCAATGGTCTCCTTGTTTCTGGCATTGGAAAAGACCAGGTACTGATCCATTCCGTTGCTGAGAATGCCTGCAATGGACATGAGCAGCATGACAAAGTAAGTCGGCAGAAGTCCCGGGACCGTGATATGCCACATCCTTTGAAACCTTCCTGCTCCGTCCACCGTGGCCGCTTCATAGAGCTGTTGGTCGATGCCGGAGATCCCGGCGATATAGATGATGGCACTCCATCCGATGCCCTTCCAGGTGCCCCAGAGTAACATCTTCAGCCACATATGAGACGAGTTCATCAGATAGTTCACATCACCGCCGGTCATGGTATTGATGAATCCGTCGGTGGAAAATATTGCCAGGGCGATGGCATACACCAGAACCCAGGAAATGAAATTGGGGATGGTGGTCACCGTCTGGATGATCCGGCGGAAACGGGAATTTTTGATCTCATTGAGAAAAATGGCAAAGGCGATGGGCAGCCAGCCGGTGAGGATTCCCAGACCGCTCATGGCCAGAGTATTGCGCAGAACGCGGAGAATATCCGCTCTGGTCGCCTCATTGGAAAGCAGTGTGGTGAACCAGTGGAATCCCACGAACTTATCCATGCTGAGGTCACTTCCTGCCGTGTACTCAAAAAAGGCATAGCGCCATCCGTAGAGCGGCAGGTAGGAAAAGACGAAACAAAGCATGGCAAAGGGCAGGAACATCAAAAACAGCTTATACCCGGCCTCCATCTCGCATCGACTGTCTGCGGGCGGCTTGGGAAGCAGCAACGCAAACGCCGCTGATGTCAGGAAAAGTATCGCCGTAAACACCACATACAGATAAAAGGCCGTGGGAATAGCAGCTTCCACCTTGCCGGGGTTGGAAGATCCCAGAAGCTGCAGATAGGAAGTCCGGATGAGCAGCAGCCCTACCCCCATGAGCACACTTCCGGAGAGGGCAAACCATTTCCCGTAGGATTTCAGTTTCAG
>JAILAF010000096.1 GCA_024681775.1 Lachnospiraceae bacterium | reverse complement strand
AAAGAGGATAGAAATGGATTTGAATTTGAGAGACAGCAAAGATTGTAAGTTTGACGCCGTATCCCTGGGAGAGATCATGCTCCGTCTGGATCCCGGCGAGGGCCGGATCCGCACCGCCAGAAGCTTCCGCGCATGGGAAGGAGGCGGAGAATATAATGTCATCCGCGGCCTGCACAAGTGCTTTGGACTGAATACCGCAGTCATCACCTCCTTTGCGGACAACGAGGTAGGTAAGCTGATGAAGGATCTCATCGAGCAGGGCGGTGTGGACACCTCTCTGATCAACTGGAAGAAGACCGACGGCATCGGCCGTCTGTGCAGGAACGGTCTGAACTTCACAGAGCGTGGTTTCGGCATCCGCGGCGCAGTGGGCTGCTCCGATCGTGCCAATACCGCCATCAGCCAGGCGACTCCCGCCGACTTTGATTTTGAGTACATCTTCGGCGAGCTGGGCGTCCGCTGGCTTCACACCGGCGGCATCTATGCTGCTCTTTCCGAGCAGGCCTGCGAGACTGTCATCGAAGCGTGCAAGATCGCGAAAAAGTACGGCACCGTCATCTCCTATGACTTGAACTACCGTCCCTCCATGTGGAGTGCCATCGGCGGCCAGGCCAAGGCACAGGAGGTCAACAAGGAAGTTGCGAAATATGTGGACGTCATGATCGGCAACGAGGAGGACTTCACCGCATGTCTGGGCTTCCAGGTGGAAGGCAACGATGCGAACCTGAAGGAGCTGAACCTGGACGGCTATCGCAAGATGATCGACGAGGCTGCCAAAACCTATCCCAATTTCAAGGTGGTGGCAACCACCCTGCGCACCGTGAAGACCGCTACCGTCAATGACTGGAAGGCAATGTGCTGGGCAGACGGTCAGATCCATATGTCCAAGGCCTATGACGGTCTGGAGATCATGGACCGCGTGGGCGGCGGCGATTCCTTCGCATCCGGTCTGGTGTACGGCCTCATGACCACCGGCGATCCCGAGAAGGCAGTCAACTACGGTGCAGCACACGGTGCACTGGCAATGACCACCCCCGGCGACACCTCCATGGCAAGCAAGGAAGAGGTCGAGGCCATCATGGGCGGCGCCGGCGCACGTGTAAAGAGATAAGACTTCGTTCGGCAGAAGCGATCATCGCATAGATTAGGAAAAGGAAAGAGATTATGAGCGCAAAAACAGATGCAGTATTTCAGAAATTTACCGAGGTGGGGATCATCCCCGTGGTGGTCCTCAATGATGTGAAGGACGCCGAGCCTCTCGGAAAAGCCCTGATGGAGGGCGGACTGCCCGCAGCGGAGGTCACCTTCCGCACCGCAGCGGCAGAGGAGTCCATCCGGATCATGTCCGAGAAGTTCCCGGATATGCTGGTAGGTGCCGGCACCGTTCTTACCACCGAGCAGGTGGATCGTGCCGTGGCGGCAGGCGCCAAGTTCGTGGTTTCTCCCGGATTGGATGAGGAAGTGGTAAAGTATTGCCTGGAGAGAGACATTCCCGTATGTCCCGGTACCCAGAGCCCTTCCGAGATGATGGCAGCCCTGAAGCTGGGCCTCACCCATGTGAAGTTCTTCCCCGCCGAGAATTCCGGCGGTCTGTCCATGATCAAGGCCATCGGTGCGGCTCTCACCGCTCTGAAGTTCATGCCCACCGGCGGCATCAATGCCACCAACGTAGTAGATTACCTGAAGTCCGACAAGATCTTCTGCTGCGGCGGCTCCTGGATGGTGAAGGGAGACATGATCAAGGCAGGCGAGTTCGACAAGATCCGTTCCATGGTGGCGGAGGCAGCCGAAATCGTGAAGAATGCCCGCTCTTAAGCGGAAACGCTGATTTGACATAAAGTGCCCCAAAGGACTATAATTTTAGGAGCCTGTTGTTTTCATTTTTGAAGGCAACAGGCTCTTAATGCATATGGAGACAATGATCCATGGAACAGGGAAAAAGCGTTCCCCACTTGAGGCGCATTATGCCTGCGATCCTGATCCTGATACAGGTGGTCCTGATCTTTGTCCTGCAGAAAAGAGTGACCTTTATGCTCGAGGATACGGATTTTTCCTACAATCTGGCCACGGGTGAGAAGCTCGCTTCTCTGAAGGACGTATTTCAGAGTCAGTTCTGGGCCTTTAAGAATCGCGGCGGCAGCCTTTTGGCAGGAACGGTATATCAGACCCTTCTTCTTCTGGGTGAGGGATTTTCCAATTTCATCAACACCATCGTCTATCTTCTGGTGGCGGTCCTGATCAGCTATGTATCGGGGGTCCGGCGTCAGAGGTTATTTTTCGTCTCCCTTTCCATGGCTTTGATCATCTGTCTGAACACCGACTGGCTCTCTACGTATTTCTGGCAGTTCGGCTTCACCCAGTATATGATTCCTTCCGTCTTTTTGCTCTTTTATCTGCGTCTTTTCATCCGGGTCATGGATGATTTTACCTGGGAACCTACCCGCAGGAGAGTGATCCTGGTATGTCTGTGCGGCTTCCTGGGCTCCTGGTGGAACGGGGGCGTAGGCCTTGTCTGCATGGGGATTTTCCTGGGCGCTTTCCTGATGCATTATTTCATTCTGCGCCGCAGGACGCCGATGTATCTGGTGCTGTCGGGACTCTGTGCCCTGGCGGGCTTCCTGCTCTATGTCATCGCCCCCGGGAATTACAAGCCGGACTCGATCATGAGCGGCATCTACTTAAGCTTCGGGATCTTCCCCTCCGTGGCACTTTCCCTGATCATGATGGCTGTGCTGCTCCGGGCAGGCGGCTTTCTGACCCCATCCCAGATCCTGATGCTTCTGGCCCTGGGAGGAGCCGTGCTCTTTGACTTCCTGCTGCTTCCCGTTTCCGGTGTGGGTGTCAACGGCCTGTCCCTGGCGACATTGATCCTGAGTGTCTGCTTGTTTTCCAGCCTGCTGAACCATATGAATTCCAGTCACCCCGGGCACTGGCGCTATGCGTATCTGCTGTCCTTTGTGGTGATCCTGTACAGTGTGATGACTCTGCTGGGGCAGAGTGTGGGAGTGTATTGATGCGAGAGAGAAGACCGGGCTTTCTGAACATTCAGCCAATCGAATACTTCGCCCGCTTCACGGCTCCCATGGCACTTTTGTTTTTTGTGGCCAACTATTTTCTGAAGAGCTGGCAGTTCGGACATGACTACGATTCCTTCCGGCTGCTGGAGGCGGTACTGGGTGCCACCATCTTCGAGGCGGTGACCTTCCTGATCTGTCTGCTGACCAGCCGCAGGAGTGTGGCGGGTTATTTCCGCTTCGTGATCTTTTACCTGGCGTTTGTGCCCCACCTTTCCCTGGGCTATATCACCAAGCTGTGGCAGTTCTCCTACCTCTTTGAGTTCCGGGAGGATCTGGTGAACCACAAGTGGAGCGGCCTCTTTGCCCTGTGGAGCGCGGACTGGAGCGGTTATCTCCAGCTCCTGGTCCCCATGATGATCCTGGTGCTGGGAGCCCGGAAAATGAACGGCGGGGAGCAGACCCGTTTTCCTCTGCGGTACTGGGTCCTTCTGGCGGTCGCCTGCTTTTTCCTGGCGCTCATGTTCCTCTTTTCCGGCATCATCAATCTGTCACAGTACATGATCGCCATCATCCTGGTGTATATCATCAGCGATTCCTGGGAGCAGGTGCGGCGGTATGA
This sequence comes from Lachnospiraceae bacterium, assembly GCA_024681775.1. Classification (GTDB taxonomy): domain Bacteria; phylum Bacillota; class Clostridia; order Lachnospirales; family Lachnospiraceae; genus AC2028. The sequence goes on along the minus strand of JAILAF010000096.1, from coordinate 3,448 downwards.
TTCCACGGAGCCGGAGGTTCTGGTGAGTTGGGCTGAGATATTGATGTTTGCTGCCCTCTGGTTAAAGGGCGCTGTGGAGATCCTTGGATGAGAGACAGGGTACTGATCTTTACCGGGTCCGTGGAGACCCTGGATTATTTTTCCCTGCAGCTGGCAGATGCTTTTTTGTCCGGCGGCAGGGATGTTTTTGTGTGGGATCTGCGGCGGAGTGAATTCTCGCGGGCCGCTTTCGATGCATTACCGGATCCGGAAAATACGACGATCGTGTCATTTAATTTCACGGGCTTTTGCAATGAGGATGTGACACTCCTTTCGGAGGAGGAGTCCGGTCGCCCGGGGGAGACGGTCTTTGAGGAAAAGGGTCTGGAGATCCTGTGTATCTGTGTGGATTCTCCGATCTACTATGTGCCTCATCTGCTTTCGGGCGTGCGGGGGCTGCACCCTGTATGTATCGACCGGAATCATGCGGCATTCCTGGAGCGCTTTTTCCCGGCGTACGGGAAGGCTTTGTACCTTCCTTCCGCGGGGAATCTCCTGCCTTCCGTAAGCCGCAGGATCTCCGGAGAGACGGTCTTTCCGGGACTCCATGCGGCGGAGGGGGGCCGGGAAAAGTGGTTTGAGCTTGCGGATTTTCCTTCCTTCGAGGAATGGACCCGCAGAGAGATCCCGGTGATCTTTACGGGGAATTACGTACCGCAGGAAAAGCTCCGGAAGGGGATCCGCCATCTGGCACCGGAATATGTGGCCTTCCTGGAAGAATGCATTCGGGATTTTGAGCTGGATCCGGACCTTCCCATGGAGGAGGGACTCCTTCGGCGGATCGACGAAACCTTTTACGAGCCAGGGGAGGCCCATGACAGGGAAGAGGACTTAAAGGCCCTCTACTCCCTGAGCTATGTGGATCTGTCCGTGCGGACCCTCTACCGGGGACGGCTGATCCGGACCCTGGCAGAAGCGGGGATCCCGATGTTTTTGACGGGGAAGGACTGGGAACTGCTTCCCTGCGGGCGGCCGGAGAATCTCCGCAGCACCGGTCATGAGATCACCTCCGCGGAATGTCTGAAATGGCTGCAAAAAAGCAGGATTTCCCTGAATCTGATGCCCTGGTTTAAGAAGGGGGTGCATGACCGGATCTTTCAGTCACAGCTCTGCGGCTGTGCGGTCCTGACGGATCCCACGGAGGAGCTGCTGGCTGACTACGCGGATGGCGGGAACATTGCCCTTTACGGGATCGCGGATATGCAAAGCGCCGTAAAAGCCTGCGCCGTCATGCTGGAGGATACCGACGGGACCTACCGGATGGCAAAAGCAGGGTATGTCACAGCCGCAGCGCACCACACCTGGGCGCAGCGGGCTAAGGCCCTGGGAAGGATGGATTTTTATGTCGGAAGTTGTAGCGGAAAATAAGATGGGTACCATGCCGGAGAACAGACTCCTGATCTCCATGGCAGTACCTTTGATGATCTCTAATTTTGTCCAGGCACTGTATAACGTGGTGGACAGCATCTTCGTCTCCAGGATCACCACGGATGAGGTGGTGCTGGATGCTTTGGGGAATCCCGTTCCCGCGGGCACGGATGCCATTTCCGCCCTGGGGCTTGCATTTCCCGTCCAGATGGTCATCATCGCTCTTTGTATGGGCACTGCGGTGGGCGTCAGCTCGCTCCTCAGCAGGAGTCTGGGAGAGGGAGACCGGGAGACGGCGAACAGCACTGCCATGCATGGCATTTTTCTCATGCTCTGCAGCTATGTGGTGTCCTTAGGCATCGGCCTGTTCGGGGCCGAATGGCTTATCTCCATGCAGGGCGCGGTAGGGAGGCAGCTGGCCTACGGAACCGATTACCTGCGCATCATCTGCTGTTGCTCCATCGGCATCTATATGGAGGTGATGATGGAACGGCTCCTGCAGTCCACGGGGCGCACGGCCCTGTCCATCATTCCCCAGATCACGGGCGCGGTGATCAATGTCATCATGGACCCCATCCTGATCTTCGGTCTCTTCGGACTGCCGAAGCTTGGGGTATCCGGTGCGGCCCTTGCTACCGTCTTCGGCCAGACGGTGGCTACCTGTATCGGCCTGTTCCTGAACCTGAAGAAGAATCCGGACATCACCTTAAGTATCCGGAAGTTCCGCCCGAGCGGCCATATCATCCGTGGGATCTACACGGTGGGAGCGCCTGCCATCTGCCTTCAGGCGGTGGGCTCCTTTATGAACTTCGGCATGAATTCCATCCTGCTGGGACTCCACACCAGCGCCGTGGCGGTCTTTACCATTTATTACAAGCTCCAGAGCTTTTTCTTCATGCCCATGTTTGGCCTGAACAATGCGCTGGTCCCCATCATCGGATACAATTTCGGCGCCGGGAAAAAGCACCGGATGTTAAAGTCCTACCGGCTGGCGCTGATCTACGGCTTTTCCCTGATCTTCGTGGGCTTTCTGCTCTTTGAGATCATGCCGGACAAGCTGATCATGATCTTCAACACGGGCGACGAGGCGCTCCTGACCCTTGGGGTTCCCGCGCTGCGGAAGATCGGCGTCCATTACCTTTTTGCCTGGTACTGCATCCTCACCGGCGGCCTCTTCCAGGCCCTGGGGAACGGTATGTACGGCTTTATCACCTCCATCTCCAGACAGATGGTGGTGCTGCTTCCCGCAGCCTGGATCCTGGGGAGGATCGGCGGCGTGGATCTGGTGTGGTGGTCCTTCCCCATTGCTGAGGTCATGTCACTGCTGGCAACGGTATTTTTCTATGTGCTGATCGACCGCAAGGTCATCCGGAAAATGCCGGAGGCCTGAAGCGCCCCACAAGGAAACGAAAGAGCATAACGACTAAGAAGAGAAGATCGGCTTTCCGTGACGGAAGCCGGTCTTTTGCTGTTTTCGCGAAGCCATCCGTTTCTTCTTCGGAAACGCATTTCCAATATCCGCAAAAAAATCTGAAAAAACGGTTGACGCAAAACTGTTCAAGGTGTATATATAACACATGAACAGTTAAAACGCTGTTGGAAAGAGGTTTACATGATCATATCTCAAACATCAGGCGTCCCCATCTATCAACAGATCGCGGATGACTTCAGGGCCCGGATCCTGGAGGGGAAAATCCCCCAGGGTGAGTACCTGCCCAGCATCCGGGGGCTGGCCAAGGACCTGAAGATCAGCGTCATCACCACCATGAAGGCGTATGAACTGCTGGAACAGGAAGGACTGGTGACTGCGGTCCAGGGCAAGGGCTACAGCGTCAATGCCCAGGATGGGAACATGCTGAAGGAGCAGTACATGCGCAAGGTGGAAGATGGACTGATGCAGGCCATCGACTCCGCCAGGGTCGCAGGACTCTCCGAGACGGAACTGGTCGAAACGCTGAAGGCGTTGCTCACATTAAAGGAGGATTGAAATGGAATTTGAAAGTGTGATCCACGGAGAACAGATCGAGAAGCACTACAAGGG
>JAILAF010000070.1 GCA_024681775.1 Lachnospiraceae bacterium | reverse complement strand
TGCGAGTGTTTGCAGGAGCGCGGGAGCTGCGAAGCAGCGGAGCGATCCGTCTGTATCATGCATAATCAAACGAAAGGTTTTTTGAATCAATGAAGAAAGTATTCGTGGACGGCAGCGAAGGCACCACGGGTCTCCGGATCCATGAGCGCCTGGCCGGCCGAAAGGATGTGGAGATCCTGCGGATTGATCCCGAAAAGCGGAAGGATCCGGAGGAGATCAAAAAATATATCAATGAGTCCGATATCACCTTCCTGTGTCTGCCGGATGCGGCGGCACAGGAAGCTGTGTCGTTTGCGGAGAATCCGGACACGGTGATCATCGACGCTTCCACCGCCCACAGGACGGTGCCCGGCTGGGCCTACGGGTTCCCCGAGCTGTCCCCCGCGCACCGCAACGCCATCGCGGAAGGAAAGCGCATCGCCGTTCCCGGATGTTACGCCAGCGGCACCATCGCCCTGGCCTATCCTCTGGTGAAGGCGGGGATCATGCCTGCGGATTATCCGGTCGCCGTTTTTGCGGTGTCCGGCTACAGCGGCGGCGGCAAGAAGCTCATCGCCGCCTATGAGGAAGAGGGCAGGGATCCGAAGTTTGACGCGGCCCGGATGTATGCCTGGAGCCAGAGTCACAAGCATCTGAAAGAGATGAAGGCGGTGACGGGCCTCGCAAGAGAGCCGCTCTTTTGTCCCATGACCACCAATTACCACAGCGGCATGATCGTCCAGATCCCGCTGTATACCGATCTGCTGCGGGAAAAAGGATCTCCGGAGGCATTGCAGGCCTTCTTTGCTGAGTATTATAAGGACGAACCCTTCCTCCGGGTGCTGCCTTCCGGCGCCGATGCGGAAGCGGGCGGAGCGCTTTTCTCCGACGCCTGCGCAGGCTGGGACGGTATGGAGATCCTGGTGACCGGAAATGCGGACCGGGTGGTGGTTGCCAGCCGATTCGACAACCTGGGCAAGGGCGCTTCCGGCGCTGCCATCCAGTGCATGAACATCGTCATGGGCTGTGATGAGGCGGAGGGTCTGAATCTGTAGAGGCATTGGGGGATGCCGATACGGCATTGGGAGATACAAATCCAGATAGAGTTAGGAGATTTAAAGTTTTATGGGTGGTTTTTTTGCAACAGCTTTGAAAAATGATTGTGTGTTCGACCTGTTTTTCGGAACCGATTATCATTCCCATCTGGGGACCCGCCGGGCGGGCATGGTGACCTTCGGCAAGGATGGCTTTAACCGGGCGATCCACAACATTGAGAACTCTCCCTTCCGGACCAAGTTTGAGAAGGAGATTCACGAGATGGAGGGCAATCTGGGCATCGGCTGCATCTCCGATTACGAGCCCCAGCCCCTGATCGTCCGTTCCCATCACGGCACCTACGCCATCACCACCGTGGGTAAGATCAACAACCAGGAAGAGCTGGCGGAGGAGATCATCCAGAACGGCTCCATACACTTTATGGAAATGAGCGGCGGCTCCATCAATGCGACGGAAATGGTGGCTGCCCTCATCAATCAGAAGGACAATTTCATCGAGGGAATCCGTTACGCCCAGGAGCGCATTGACGGCTCCATGACCATGCTGCTCCTCACTGCGAGCGGGATCTACTGCGCCCGGGACCTGCTGGGCAGGACCCCTGTGGTCATCGGTCAGAAGGACGAAGGGTATTGCGCATCCTTCGAGGAATTCGCTTACCTGAACCTGGGTTATAAGGATTACAAGGAGCTGGGCCCCGGCGAGATCGTGGTCATGACCCCCGAGGGCGTCAGGACTCTTGCGGATCCCGGCAAGAAGATGAAGATCTGCACCTTCCTTTGGGTGTATTACGGCTATCCTTCCTCCTCCTACGAGGGAGTGAGCGTGGAGCAGATGCGTTACAACTGCGGTGACCGCATGGCAAAGCGGGACGGCCTGACGAAGGATGACATTGACATCGTGGCCGGCGTTCCCGATTCCGGAACCGCTCACGCCGTGGGCTATGCCAATGCTTCCGGGGTGCCTTTTTCCAGACCTTTCATCAAGTACACCCCCACCTGGCCCCGTTCTTTCATGCCCACCATCCAGTCCAAGCGCGATCTGATCGCCCGGATGAAGCTGATCCCCGTCCATGAGCTCATCGAGGACCGGAAGCTCCTGCTCATCGACGACTCCATCGTCCGCGGCACCCAGCTGCGGGAGACCACGGATTTCCTGTACAGCAGCGGTGCCAGAGAAGTCCATGTCCGTCCGGCCTGCCCTCCTATCATGTTTGGCTGTAAGTACATCAATTTCTCCAGATCCACTTCCGAAATGGAGCTCATCGCCCGCCGGGTGATCCTGAAGGAGGAGGGAGAAAACGTGGAGCGCGCCGTCCTGGATGACTATGCAAATCCGGATTCCGACCGCTACAAGCTGATGCTGGAGAAGATCCGCCAGCAGCTGGGCTTCACTTCCCTGAGCTATAACCGTCTGGACGATATGCTGGATGCCGTCGGGATCGACCGCGACAAGCTTTGCACTTACTGCTGGGACGGAAGAGAGTAGAGCCTATGAAAGAAGGCATTGCCTTAAAACGAAATTATGTCCCGGGGAGCCAGATGTGGTTTCCCCGGGGGAAAAGATTCTCCGGAGATACCCAGCTCCGCGGCTTTGGCTGCGGTCTGGTAGCCCTGGAGGATTTTTGCATTTACAGAGGACTCATCCCGGAGCCAGGGAGCAGGGACGATTACATGGAAGAGCTCCGGCGCATGAAGCGTCGCTATCTGCCCATCGTCCCCCAGCTGGGGATCGCCCCCTACTACCTGCCGCTGCTCATCAACCGCTATTTCCGGAAAAAACACCTGCCGGTGCGGATCCGGCGGAGCTTTTATCCCGGCCGTATGGAGGAGCGGGTCGCAGCGCAGCTCCGCAGGGACCTGCCGGTGATCTTTGCGGCGGGACCCACCATCCCCTTCCTGTTCCGAAAGGAACGGCTGCCCCTGTGCAAGCTTTCGGACGGCGTGGCGGTGAAGGTCAGCAGCGTCCGGGCCCATTACATGACGGTGGTGGGACTGGAGACGGACCGGGAGGGCACACCGCTTTTGAAAGTAGCCTCCTGGGGGGATTTTTACTATGTGAGAGTCGGGGATCTGAAGCGCTTTGCGAAGCGGACCATCCCCTTTACCACCAGGTTCTATGAGATGGGAGTAACGAAAGAGAGCTAAAAGGATGGTGCTAAAACGCATGAGGAAAAACTGGGTCTTTCTGGTCAACGTGCTCATCATGATCGCCATGCTGACCTTCGTGGTCCTCTATTCCGGCTTCGAGAACAGGGAAACCACCCGGAGACAGATCGAGCATTTTGTAAATACCACCATCGCAATGGAGCGTGTCACGGAGAATTATCTGGATCGCGCCCATCGGTGAGTCCATCAATATTTCCCGCGCCTATACCAATCCGGTGAACGGGGAGCAGTCCCTGGCCTTTTGCAACTGCATCACCCTGCGGGATGGGGAGAGCGGCGAGACGAAGGATCCGGAGGCCCTGGCCAATGCACTGGATCCCACCGGCGGAGTACAAAAGAAAGAAACGGGACCGGCTTTTTTGCCGGCCCCGATTTTTATTGGGCGGAATCCTGGGTGTAGGTTTTGATGATCCCGGGGATCAGCTTGTGGAGATGCTTTTTCAGCTCCTCCGGCGGAATGGGATCTCCATGGATGATGGAGCTGTAGGCCGTGGAACCGATGAGCTCCACCAGGAAAAAGAGCATCACCTCCGGCTCCTCCACCTCCACGCCGCAGTCTTTGCAATGCTGCAAGAAGAGCTGCTGGAAGGGCACCTGCTCCTCCGTCCTCACATTTTCCAGCGCGCTCCGGAACACGCCCCAGCTTAAGTCCTTGTGGATGAAGGCCAGGAGGGGCTTGTTTTCGCAGAGGGCATCCAGGATGTGATCCGTGAGGAAGAGGATGCTTTCCGTGTAGTCCGTGATGCCGCTGCGCTGGAGATCCGCGTAGGCGTTGTTGAAAAACTGCTCGGACTTCCGGGCGATGATGTGATTCCGGATGTCGTATTTATCCTTAAAATACAGATAGAAGGTTCCCTTCGCCACCCCGGCGCGCAAAGCGATGTCCGAGATGGAGGTGTTGCTCAGGCCCTGGCTCGTAAAGAGCTCAAAGGCTGTGTTCAGCAGGGAATCTCTTTTTGTTTTCTTGTTTTCTTCTGCTTTTCCCATGGGGTTCTCCCTTGAAAGTTCCCGGTTTTTGAAGCTTCCTTTGCCTTTCAATATACGAAAAAAGAAAGATTTTGTAAAATCCGGAAAAAATTATTGACCAACGGTCACTTTTGTATTATAACAGTCAATGTAAAAAATGACCAGCAGTCAGATTTTTTTTTCAGAACGTCCCTTCCCTTTTCGGGACGCGGATCTGTTTCTATCAGAAAGGAGCAATCATTATGGGAAAGATATCCGAGAAGATCGTAAAGCTGCGGATCCCCATCTTCATCCTCAGCCTGCTGCTTTTGATCCCGGCAGCCATCGGGTATGTGAACACGCGTATCAACTACGACATACTGACCTACCTCCCCGGTGAGATTGAGACCATGCAGGGCCAGGACATCCTGGAGGAGGAGTTCGGCACCGGCGCCTTTGCAATGCTCATCGTGGAAGGCATGGACGACAAGGATGTGGCGAAGCTGAAGAGCAGGGTCAGCGAAGTGGAGCATGTGAAAAACGTGATCTGGTATGATTCCGTGGCAGACCTCAGCGTCCCCATGGAGATGCTTCCCGAGGACCTCTACGACGCTTTCAACGGTGATGGGGCCACGGAGATGTTCGTCATCTTTGACGATACCACTTCCGCCGACGGCACCATGGATGCGGTGGAAGAAATCCGCCGGATCACCGGCGAGCAGGCCTTCTTAAGCGGCATGTCCGCCACGGTGGTGGACACCAAGAACATGGCCATCAAGGAGACTCCCATTTATGTGGGCATCGCAGTGCTCCTGGCGGTCATCGTCCTGTCCCTCACCATGGATAACTACCTGATCCCGCTCTTTTTCCTCTCCAGCATCGGGATGGCCATCGTCTACAACCTGGGCACCAACGTGCTCCGGGGAGAGATCTCCTTCCTGACCCAGGCCCTCAGCGCTGTGCTGCAGCTGGGCGTCACTCTGGACTACTCCATTTTCCTCTGGCATTCCTACCGGGAGGAGTTGGAGAAGGGCACGGAGGATAAAAAAGCAGCCATGGCAGCCGCCATTAACGCCACCTTTACTTCCGTCATCGGAAGCTCCATTACCACGGTGGCAGGCTTCGTCGCCCTGTGCTTTATGAGCTTCGGCATCGGCCTGGACATCGGCATCGTCATGGCAAAGGGTGTGGTCATCGGCGTCATCGCCTGCATCACCATCCTGCCTTCCATGATCCTGATCTTCGACAAGGTATTGGAAAAGACCAATCACAAGCCTCTGATGCGGGAGTTTGACAAGATCCCCGAGTGGATC
>JAILAF010000045.1 GCA_024681775.1 Lachnospiraceae bacterium | reverse complement strand
CAGCGGCTCTCTCTGGTGAGAGGCACACCGTAGAAGCGGTTATACTCATAGAGGATCCGGGTATCTCCCTTAAAGAACGCGATGGTGCCGGACTGGTTGATCTCCGCACGGATCTCGCCGTTTTTGATGACGGAAAGGTTCGGATCGATGGTGATCTCCGCCTTCGCTTCCGCGGGCTTCTCCGTCAGGGCTCTGTCTTCGCCGCTGAGCCTGGGGAGCATTGTGCAACGCACACGCAATGCATTCCTGCCCCAGGGCTCCAGTTGCAGATACTCGTTGCCGGCTCTTCCCACCAGCGCGTTTCCGATCTGTTCAAATCTCATTTTTTGTTTCCCCTTTGCCTTTTCTGATATTCCCTGCAGGTGGCGGGACCGGTGCAGGCATGCACTTTTGCGGATGATCCGCAACGCTCCCGTATATCACCCCTAGTATAATCATTGTACCCTTTTGCGGTAGATTTACAACCTTTTTCCGTCCATTTCCGCGAGGGAAAAAACGCGGATTTCCGCAATTTTTTAGCCTGTTTTTTCGTCTGCCCCCCGCTCCTTAAGGGTCCGGAGATATGCCTTCTGCTCCGGCGTGATGCGGTAGCTTTCCACCGCCTTTTGGATGGTCTTGTTATGGGTCCACCGGGAGAGGCGGCGGTCTTTGACGAAAGGCAATACCGCTTCATACTGCTTGGCAAGAGCCGTGGCGAAGTACCAGGCGATCATCATGTTCACGTAGTACTCTTCGGAAACAACACCGGCCACCATCTCCGGATACCTCTGGTCAAAATCCGCATCCAGGAAATGCTCCATCAGCATACCGATACCGAAGCGCACGGTATAGGTTTCCCCGGAATCCAGCCATTTTTCAATATGTTTCAGGAGCTCTGTCTTATGCTTTTTGAACACCTTGGGGGACATCTGATCGCAGGTGGCCCAGTTGTTCACATAGGGAAGAAATCGCTCCAGCGCCGCCATACAGATGTCGTAGTCCTTCATGCCCGAGAGCACAAAGGCGTGGAGCTGGTCTTCGTCAAAATAGCGATGGGGCAGTTCCTCCAAAAAGGGACCCGCCGTCTCCGCAGGCAGTTTTTTCGCCAGATCCCGCAGCGCCGGTGTCCGGACCCCGATGATGGATTCCGGTGGGATGTTCGGGATGATCTTTACCTGCATCTCCCGGTATTTCAGATCCTGCAATGAAAAAAGCCGATCCGTGATCTCTTTCATTTTTCCCTCCTTCATTTCTTCCCGTACCGCACCCTGCGATAGAACTGCAGTGCCCGGTAATAGGCCGCAAAAAGCCTGGGAGACTTCATGTGAAGTGAAAGGAGCCTGCGCTGCTCCGCGTCGTAATTGTCCCGGTAGTCCGGCACTTCCGCGAAATCGGGGAAATAGCTCCGCATCCCCTGCCGCAGTTCTTTCAGCAGCTTAAAATCCGTTTTTTTGCTGTCCTGCATATGGGAAAAAAGCGTGTTGACGTAAAAGAGTCTGGTAAAGGCCGAGCACAGGGCGTCGTGGTAAGCGTCCTTCAGGTGATGCGCCGCATAATAATCCACAAATCCTCTGCCCGCCTTCATCCGGTCCTCCAGACGGCTCCGATCCGTTTTATGCACCGTGGAGCCCGGATGCTGATAATAGGCGTACAGCGGCTCATCCACCAGCTCAAACCTGGCGAAACAGCTCATCCAGATGGGGGCAGCCATATTGTCCTCGTAGAACATATCCTCCGGAAACCGGAGATGGTGCTCCTCGATGACGCTGCGACGGTAGATCTTCACCACCATGCTGCCGGGGAGCTTGATGAAATGATTCATCATCCGCTGGGTCATGGGACCGGTAAAGGCCGGATCGTGGATCTGTGCCGTTTTCCCGGTGCCTCCCTGTCTGTCGGTGATATGGTACTGACAGCCCACCACATCGGCGCCGGTTTCCTCTGCTTTTGCCAGGAGCTTGGCATACATCTCGGGATCCGCCCAATCGTCTGCGTCCATGAATCCCACATATTCGCCCTTTGCCACCTCCAGACCTCTGTTCCTGGCGCCCCCCTGGTGATGGTTTTCCGGGGATGCAATGACCTTCAGACGGTCCGGATGCTCCTCCTGCGCCTGTCGAAGGATCTCCAGAGAGCGGTCCGTGGATGCGTCATCCACGGCGATGATCTCATATTCCTTCGGAGGCAGTGTCTGATGCAGCAGAGAGTCCAGACAGTAGGTCAGCCTTCCGCCCTCCTCCATATTGTATACAGGTACGATGATACTTAACTTCATTGTTTCCTCCGATCAGTCCTTCCAGTTTTTCCAGATCGCGTAATCCTGCAGGATGAACGCGGAGATCAGATCCGTGAATTCCTCGATGGTCAGATGCCGCTTCTGGGTCCAGGAGGAGAGCATGGACAGGGCTCCCGCCGTGGTAAACTCCAGGAACAGCAAAAATCTGGCATCCTGCTTCTCATCCATGGTGATGAAATCCTCCGCCCGGAAGATCTCGATGAGGAGGCATTTGATCTTCTCGATGTAATGCGGCAGGAGACCCTTATGATTAAAGAGGCTCAGCTTGTGGTAGTCCAGCGTGATCTGGGCGTTGAGGCGATTGATGAAGTCATAGGGCTTCAGCGCCGTCTCCAGGCTTCTCGCATCCCGGAAGATGGGCTCGTAGTTCTTCGTCAGATCGTCCTCCACCTCTTCCACCAGCGCGTCCAGACTGTCGTAATAGGCATAGAATGTCTTGCGGTTGATCCCCGCCCGGTCTGCCAGATCCGACACCGATATTTTCTCGAAATTCCGCTCCTCCAGGAGAGTCCAGAACGCATCCCTGATGGCCTGTTTTGTACGGATCACCCTTTTATCTTCCGTTTTGGTCCCGGAAAGTTCTCCTTCTTTTCTCATGTCTTCCCTCCAGCGCAGTCCATCCTGTGCTTTCCTATGCGGACAGATATGTAACATATGTACCGAAATTGTTTCCTAAGCAACATCCCCAATGCCTTTGACCATTGAGTTTTTCTCTGCAATACCATTATAATGAAACTGCCTAAAACTGGCAACACTTGTTACATTTCCCACAGGTGTTGCAAAGTGAACGTATTGGAGGAAAAGAAATGAGCAATTATGTGTTGTGCTGCTGTTCCACCGCAGATCTGAACCATGAATGGTATGACCACAGACAGATCCGCACCGTCCCCTTTCACATCAGCATCGACGGACACGAGTACGAAGACGATATGGATGTCACCATCACCCAGGAGGAGATGTTCAAGGAAATGCTGGCCGGCAAGGAAGCCCACAGCTCTCAGGTGAGCACCGGCGCCTATGAGGAATTCTGGGAGCCCATCCTGAAGGAGGGCAAGGACGTCTTCCATGTCACCCTTTCCTCCGGTATCTCCGGTACCCTGAACTCCGCAATGGCAGCAAGAAGTGAGCTGCAGGAGCGCTATCCGGACCGCAGGATCACCCTGGTGGATTCCCTTTGCGGATCTTCCGGATACGGCATGCTGGTGGATCTCCTGGCTGACCGCAGGGATGAAGGCATGGATATGGATGAGCTGGAAAAATACGCCATCGCAGAGCGGGGCAAGATCCATCACCTGGTGCTGTCCACCGACCTCACCTTCCTCATCAAGGGCGGCCGCGTAAAGCCCGCAGCAGGTCTCGTCGGCAAGATGCTGAACATCTGCCCTCTGGTGGAGGTCGCCACCGATGGAAGCCTGAAGGTCCGTGAGAAGATCCGCGGCAGCAAGCGCGGTATCGCCAGACAGATCGAGATCATGAAGGAGCGTGCAGACGGAGGCGAAGCCTATGACGGCAAGTGCTACATCTGTTACACCGACAAGGCATTGGGAGAGACCCTGAGAGATCAGGTGGAAGCCGCTTTCCCCAATCTGAAAGGAAAGGTCGCTCTCTTCCGCACCGGCGCCACCATCGCTGTCCACCTGGGGCCCGGCACCGTGGTGCTCTTCTTCAAGGGCGCACAGAAGGACTTCTAAAGATCATCCGATAGATAACGCAAAAGACCTGCGCGACGCGCAGGTCTTTTTGATTGCCGTTTTTGCTTAGCCAAAGAAAGATAGAAAAAGGGCGGGAGATCACTCTCCCGCCCTTCGGCTTAACTGTTTTTCAGTTTCAGTCTATCGATTAGTTCTTCCAATCGTTGTACTGCTTCTGGAACTCAGCCAGAACATCCTGGTAGCCAGCTGCATCCAGAGCTGCCTGGTATGCTGCGATGGTAGCCTCAACGTCAGCTACAGGAACGCCACCGTTCTCAAGAGGGAATCCGTACTCCTCGAAGAGGTTAGCACATGCGGTGTACTGAGCCTCAACAGGGGTCTTGTCGAAACGGAAACCTGCTGCGCAGGAGGTATTTGCTCCGCCGTTGAAGGCCTTGTACAGATCAGCCTTGTTTGCGGGCTCGTTGCTCACGGGAGTAACGATGGTAGCGGAAGCGGACTCCCACATGGAGTGGTTGTACTTCTCGGAGGTCTGCTCAACCTGGCCGTTAGCATCATAGGTGAAGTCCTCACCCTCGATACCGAAGGTGTAGAGGTCAGCCAGCTTGCTGTCGGTGTAAAGCAGTCCCATGAAGTCGATGCAAGCCTGAGCCTGCTCAGCGGTGCTGTTTGCGGTTACGCAGTAGCAGGAACCAAGAGCGGAAGTGCTGTGTGCATATCTCTGGGTTGCAGGGGTCATGGTAACATCCTGGCTGTAACGAGCATCTGCCTCGTCATTTACAGGGATGTCGGTCCACCAGGAAATAGCCCAATCCTGAGTCTGGGTGGTGGTGTCGGTGGTAACCTTGGTCACATCATCCTCGGAGATGTAGCCTTTCTCAGCCCAATCAGCCATCAGAGTGCAGAACTCAAGGTACTCATCGGAGAGAATGGTGTCAACGACTTCGTTGGTATCTCTCTTAACTGCGAAGAAGTTGGTGGAAGCGTCAGCAGTGAAGAAATCAAAGCTGTCGATGTACCATCTGTAGAACATAGCGGTCTTCTGGGTCAGGAAGGGGTACTTGAGGCCGTCAGCCTTAGCGTCTGCCAGCATGGGCTCAAGGTCAGCCAGCTTCTTGACGGAGGAGATATCCCAGCCGTGAGCGTCGATCAGATCCTGACGGAACATGAAATCGTAGCCCTCAACGTTGTCCTTGTAGACAGGGATGAAGTAGTTACGTCCGTTGTAGGTGGTAGCATCCCACTGACCAGCGTCCATGGAACCGTACAGAGCGGAACCGGGAAGCAGATCGGTGATGTCGTAAACTGCGTTAGCGGGAACCAGATCGTTGGTGCCGATGGTGCCTTCCCAGGAAGCAGTCCACAGAAGGTTGATCTCGTTGTTTGCAAGTGCCAGGTTAGCCTTCTCGGTGTACTCGCCGGAGCCGATGTCGGTCAGAGTGATCTGAACGTTGATCTTGTCTGCGATGTAAGCGTTGATGGCATCCTGAACCTTCTGAACCTGTGCGCTGTCAGGGTTAGCCAGGTTGAAGGTACATCTGTAAACACTGATGTTCACAGCGTCGCCGGATGCTGCAGTATCGGTGGATGCAGCAGTATCGGTGGATGCAGCGGTATCAGTGGATGCAGCGCTGGAGCTGTCAGTGGTGCTGGAGCTGGAGCTGCTGCTGGTCGTATCTGCAGCAGTATCAGAGCTGCCGCAGCCTGCAAGCATGGACATAGCCATAGCTGCAGTGAGAACAAGAGCTAATGCTTTTTTCTTCATAAAATCCTCCCTTTATGAATTTTAATTATATTCTAATGCAGGCACTATGCCGGCATTTGAATATCGTAAGGTAAATGTGTCAGCCCTTGACGGAACCGACGGTAAGGCCCTTGATGAAGTACTTCTGGAAGAAGGGGTAGATCACCATGATGGGCGCGATGACAACGACCACGGTTGCCATGGTTGCAGAGTACTGCGGAATGGTTCCTCCCATGGCTGCTCTTGCGGAGGCAGGCACATTGGAGTTGCTCAGCAGGAACTCGATACTCTTCTGGATACTGATCAGAAGGAGCTGCAGAGGCTTCTTCTTGTCGGTGGTGATGTACAGCAGCGCGTTCTGCCAGTCATTCCAGTAGGCGGTCGCCATCATGAAACCGACAGCTGCAAGTGAGGGCTTCATCAGAGGCAGGCAGATCTGGAAGAAGGTACGATACTCTCCCGCGCCGTCGATCTTCGCCGCTTCCATCAGCTCATCAGGGATGCTGTTGGCGATGTAAGTGCGCAGGATGATGACATTCATCGTGGTGACGCACAGTGGCAGGATCAGCAGCCAGAGGCTGTCCTTCAGTCCGTAGTAACTGGTAAAGATGATGTATCCGGAAAGCTGTCCGCCGTTGAACAGCATCGGGATCAGCAGGTAAACGGAGAGGAACTTGGAAAGTCTGAAGTCCTTCCGGCTGATGGAGTATGCGAACATACTCATGACCAGCAGGCCAAGCAGGGTGCCGACGACGGTGACGCCGATGGTGACCACATAGGACTGGCCCAGCTGTTTGCCGTACCGGAGCACAGCGGAGAAGCCGTTCATGGAGATTGCCTTCGGCAGGAAGGAGAATCCGTTCTGAACGATGTATTTCTCATCCGTGAATGCTGCCACGAAGACCAGCACTACGGGTAATGCGCAGAACAACGTATATATCAGCAGGATAAATGCAAGTACAAACTGCCCAGGTCCGAGATGCTCTCTCTTGGAGGGCGCCATATCAAGATCTTTCGTTTTAGCCATTGTCTCTCCCCTCCTTAGAACAGTGCGTTTTCAGGTGCGATCTTACGGACCATTCCATTAGCAAAGAGCATCAGGAGCAGACCGACGACTGACTGGAACAGGGACGTAGCTGCCGTGAATCCGAAGTTCGAATTCTTGAAGATGGCGTTCAGGACGTAGGAGTCGATAACCTGGGTGGTGCTGTACAGGATACCGCTGTTCCTCGTTACCTGATAGAACAGACCGGTGTCGGAACGCATCACATTACCGACGGAAAGCAGCAACATAACGGTGATCATGGGGATCAGGGAAGGCAGGGTGATGTGCCAGATCCGCTGCCACTTGCTGGCGCCGTCGATCTCTGCTGCCTCGTAGAGGGAGGAGTCGATGCCGGCCAGGACGGACATGTACAGGACCGAGCCGTATCCGGTGTCTTTCCAGATCTTGACGATCAGCAGGATCATGGGCCACAGCTTCGCAGTGGAGTAGAACCGCACGCCTGCGTCAAAGGTGTTGTTGATGATACCGGTGTCAGTGCTGATGAATGCGTATACGATGAACTGCACTGCTGCGTAGGAGATGAAGACGGGGATGATCATCATCGTCTGCATCGTCTTACCCATGCGCTTGAACATCAGCTGGTCGATGGCGATGGCCAGCGTGACATTCAGGAAGGTTCCCACGGCCGTAAACATCAGATAGTACAGAACCGTGTTCTTGGTGATGTTAATGAAAGTGTCTTTGGAAGCGGAAAGGATCTTGAAGTTGTCCAATCCGTTGAAGGGGCTCTTCCAGATGCCCAGTGTGTAGTTATAATTCTTGAATGCCATAACCAGACCGGCCATCGGCACATACATGATGAAGAACAGGATCAGGAATACCGGCAATGCCATGACGATATGTGCCCTGTGCTTCCACGTGTTCTGCAGAAAATCCTTCATTCCCCTTACTTCCTCCCTTATCTTATATCCTCTTGACGGAACCGCCGATGTAGACATGCCCGTCAACAACGATATGCTCCGGTTTTGTTTCCTTCGGATGCTCGATGGCATCGATGAGCTTCTCCGCTGCCACCTCTCCGATCTTCTCGGCGTTCTGCCGAAGCGTGGTCAGGTGGGGTGTCAGATGCCTGGTCCAGCGGATCCCGTCATAGCCCACCACCGAAATGTCATCCGGGATCTTCAGTCCCATGGTGGAGATGGCATCGATCCCGCCCAGTGCGGCGAAATCGTCCGGGTAAAAAATGCAGGTGGGCGGCTGCGGAAGGGATAGCAGCTGCAAGGTCCGCTCCCTGCTCAGGTCCGTCTTGCGGTACTCCGCCCTGGTCAGGTACCGTTCCGGGATCTTCAGTCCCAGCTCGGCGGCAGTGCTCTTAAAAGCATTCAGGCGCTTCTCCGTAACAGAGCTGCGCTCTCCATATACATAGGCAATCCTGCGATGCCCCATGTCGTAGCAATACTTCAGCAGATCCCGCATGCCCTGTTCATCATTGGAAAAAACTGCGCTGTGTCCGTCAAATGCATAATCGACGGATACGATGGGGATCTTCCCTTTTGCCAGCTCCTGTACCTGCGGCTCCGTGTAGTCCACGCAGGCGATCAGCACTCCGTCGAATCCGCGGTAGGTCGCATGCTTCAGATAGGACTCATAGCTTTCATGTCCGGAACTGATGAAGGTGATGTCGTAGCCCCTGCTCTCCGCCACCCGTTTGAAGTGGTCCAGGACCAGGGAAAAATGCTCGTGAGTCAGGCCGTTATTGGCTTTGTCTACAAAGAGGATCCCCAGATTGTAACTCCGCCGGGTCTTCAGTGCCTTGGCCGCCGCGTTGGGGGAGTACCCCAACTGCTGTGCCACCTCACGGATATGTCTCTTGGTTGCTTCTCCGATGTCGGCATGATCATTGAGTGCCTTGGACACCGTGGCTATGGAGACTCCACAAACCTCGGAGATATCTTTCATTGACGCCATGCCGTTCTCGTCCTTTTACGTTTACGTTGCAATTAACTTAAACCTTTAAGCGATTTCACTATATCGCATATTGCCGAAGAAAGCAACCCCTTTTTTGAATTTTGTTTGTAGATTTGACGAAAGAAGTGATTTTTTTCATTATTCTGTTGTGTATTTTTTTAACTTGTCATATAATCGGCTTAAACGATTAACTTAATCGTTTTCTTAACTTTTGCGTTTCCGGTGGAAATGCATTTTTTCATACGTCGTGCGCAGGTGCAGTAATATGCGTTTTACGCACAGCTGTCCGACCGGGCCCGGACAGCGCCGAAATACGGGACATCAATACTTTCAGAGCTCGGGATGGAGGATTAAAATGAAATTCGGTTATTTTGATGATGTACATCGGGAGTATGTCATCACCACCCCCAAGACACCGCTTCCCTGGATTAATTACCTGGGATGCAACGAGTTCTTCTCTCTGATCTCCAACACCTGTGGCGGCTATACTTTTTATAAAGATGCAAAGCTGCTCCGTTTGACTCGTTATCGTTACAATGACACTGCCATCGATATGAACGGCAAGTACTTCTATATTAAGGATGGTGATACGATCTGGAATCCCGGCTGGCGTCCGACCCAGACCGAGCTGGACAGTTATGAGTGCCGTCACGGCATCGGCTACAGCAAGTTCACCGCTTCCAAAAAAGGCCTGCAGGCTGAGGTATTCGCCTTCGTTCCCCTGAAGGACAATTGCGAAGTGACCAGACTGACCTTAACCAATACGACGAACGCCCCCAAGGCCTTCTCCGTCTTTTCCTATGTAGAGTGGTGTCTGTGGAATGCGGACGATGATATGAAGAACTTCCAGCGCAACTACAGCACCGGCGAGGTAGAGGTGGTAGGCTCCACCATCTATCACAAGACCGAGTACCGCGAGCGCCGCAATCACTATGCCATCTACTCCGTGAACGCTCCCGTTGCCGCTTTCGAGACCAGCAAGGACGAGTTCATGGGTTCCTATTATGAAGGGCCCGCTTTCCCTGCAGCCGTTGTGGCAGGAAAGCTGCACAATTTCATCGCCAGCGGCTGGCAGCCCATCGCTTCCCACCAGCTGGACATCACCCTGCAGCCCGGCGAGAGCAAGAGCTACATCTTCGTGCTGGGATATGTGGAGAATCCTCAGGACGAGAAGTTCGAGGCTCCCGGCATCATCAACAAGAAGCCGGCAAATGCTCTTCTGTCCAAGTACGACACCGATGAGAAGTTCTTTGCAGCCCTGAAGGAGCTGAACGCATACTGGGACGGCCTGCTCTCCAAGTACGTGGTGGAGACCGCCAACGACAAGGTCAACCGCATGGTGAACATCTGGAACCAGTACCAGTGCATGGTCACCTTCAACATGTCCCGTTCCGCTTCCTATTATGAGTCCGGCATCGGCCGCGGCATGGGCTTCCGTGATTCCTGCCAGGATCTGCTGGGCTTCGTCCACCTGATCCCCGACAGAGCAAGAGAGCGTATCATTGACATCGCATCCACCCAGTTCCAGGACGGCAGCGCTTATCACCAGTACCAGCCCCTGACAAAGAAGGGCAATGCCGACATCGGCAGCGGCTTCGGTGACGATCCTCTGTGGCTGGTGGCAGGTACCAGCGCTTACATCCGCGAGACCGGCGATGTGTCCATCCTGGATGAGATGGTTCCTTTCGACAATGACGAGAGCGTAGCACAGCCCCTGATGGAGCACCTGCGCAGATCCTTTGAATTTACCAACACCCACAGAGGTCCTCACAATCTGCCTCTGATCGGCAGAGCTGACTGGAACGACTGCCTGAACCTGAACTGCCATTCCACCCAGCCCGGCGAGTCCTTCCAGACCTTCGGCCCCAGCGAGGGCCCCGTGGCAGAGTCCGTCTTCATCGGCGGTATGTTTGTCAAGTACGGCAGAGAATATGCAGACCTCTGCGACCTCAAGGGTATGACCGACGAGGCCGCAAGAGCCCGGAAGGCAGCGGACGAGATGTCCCAGATCCTGCTCTCCGAGGCAGGATGGGACGGCGAGTGGTTCGTCCGTGCTTATGATTCCTACGGCAACAAGGTCGGCGGAAAAGAGTGCGCGGAAGGCCAGATCTACATCGAGCCTCAGGGCTTCTGCGTACTGGCAGGGGTCGGCGTTGAGAGCGGCCAGGCACAGCAGGCACTGGATTCCGTGAAGGAGCGCCTGGATACCGATTACGGCGTCATGATCCTGCAGCCCGCTTACACCGTTTATCACGAAGAACTGGGTGAGGTTTCCTCCTATCCCCCCGGATACAAGGAGAACGCCGGTATCTTCTGCCACAACAACCCCTGGATCTCCATCGCAGAAACCGTCATCGGCAGAGGCGACCGCGCCTTCGAGGTCTATCGCAAGACCTGCCCTGCCTACACCGAGGAGATCAGCGAGATCCACCGCACCGAGCCCTACATCTACTGCCAGATGGTGGCAGGCCGTGATGCGAAATTCCACGGCGAGGGCAAAAACAGCTGGCTCACCGGCACCGCCGCATGGACCTTCGTCAACATCTCCCAGTTCATCCTGGGCGTGTACCCGACCCACAAGGGACTGTCCGTAGATCCTTGTATCCCTTCCGATTTCGGCAGCTTCAAGGTCACCAGAAAGTTCCGCGAAGGCACCTACTACATCGACGTCACCCAGACCCCCGGCACCCAGAAGGGTGTGAAGAAAATGACCGTGGACGGCGTCAAGGTCGATGGACACATCATTCCTTATGAGAAAGGCAAGAAGGAATACCATGTACAGGTAGTCATGGGTTAACTTCTCAGATTACTCCTTTTCATACACAAAGCCCCCTTCCGAAAGGAAGGGGGCTTTGCTTATCTGCTATTCTATCAGTCAAAAGTGCCTCGCTTTACAGCTTCCACTTTTTCCCTTTTTTCTTGGCAGAGGCCGGCGCTTCCGCATCTCCGCTCTTCTCCACGGTGTGGAGGGTATCGCCCGTCAGGGCGTCAAAGGCTTTCAGATGTTCCTTTGCCTCGGGGGAGAGCTTATCCGGGGTCTGCACCACCAGGGTTACGTAGTGATTACCGCGCAGATCCTTGTTTCTCCAGGAAGGAACACCCTTGCCCTTCAGCCGGATGCGGCTGTTGGTCTGGGTGCCGGCCTTCACATCGTAGACCACCTTGCCGTCCACGGTGTTCACATAGATGGGGCCGCCCAGGGCTGCCACCGCGAAGGAAATAGGCACCACGGAATAAATATCCATACCATCGCGCTCGAATTCCTCGTGAGGAGCCACGATGCACTCTACGCGCACATCCCCTCTGGGGCCGCCGTTGACGCCGGGATCTCCCAGTCCGGGCAGGTTGATGGCCTGACCGTCATCGATCCCCGCAGGAACCTTGACGGAGTAGGTCTTCTTCATGGGGATAAAGCCGTTGCCGTTACAGTCGGGGCACTTATCGCGGATAATCTTGCCCTTGCCGCGACAGTCGGGACATACCTCCGTGGTACGGACCACGCCCAGCATGGACTGTCTCGTACGGACCACCTGACCGCGTCCGCCGCAGGTGGAGCAGGTTTCGGGCTGGGTGCCTGCCTTGGCGCCGGTTCCGTTACACTTCGTACAGGTCTCCTGCACGGTGAGGTCTACCTTCTTCTCGCAGCCGAAAACGGCCTCCAGGAAGGTGAGGCGCACGGTGGTGCGGATGTTGGCGCCCTTCATGGGCCCATTGCTCGCACCGCGGGTGCGGGAACCGTAACCGCCGAATGCGCCGCCGAAGAGATCGCCGAAAATATCGCCGAAACCGCCGAAGATGTCCGAGAAATCCATGTTGGAATAATCGAACCCGCCGGCTCCGCCTTCAAATGCGGAATGTCCGAACTGATCATACTGGCGGCGCTTCTCTGCATCGCTCAGAACGGCGTAGGCCTCGGAGGCCTCTTTGAACTTGGCCTCCGCGGTCTTGTCGCCGGGATTTGCATCCGGATGGTACTTTTTGGCGAGAGCACGATAGGCCTTTTTCAGGTCTTCGTCACTCGCATTTTTGTCTACTCCCAGGACCTCGTAGTAGTCCCGCTTTTGCTCTGCCATAATCTGTTAAACCTCACGGAAGTCGGCATCGATCACATCGTCGTCATTGCCGCCCTGGCTTGCACCTGCATCTGTAGCGCCGGCCTGGCCTGCTGCCTGACCTGCATCGCCTGCTGCCTGTGCCTGCTGCTGCTGCTGAATGTTCTCGTACATCTTGGTGAAGACACCCTGTGCGGAATTCGTCAGCTTCTCCTTGGCAGCCTTCAGCTCGTCAATATCGCTGTCGGTAGCGCTCGCCTCATTGCCGCGGACACGCTCGAGGATGGTCTTGACTGCTTCCACATCAGCCTGCACCTGGGTGCGGTCTGCATCGGAAACCTTGTCGCCCACTTCGCTGAGAGCCTTCTCGGTCTGCATCACGAATGCGTCTGCATCGTTGATGGCCTCGATGTTCTCCTTCTTCTTCTTATCCTGTGCCTCAAATTCCTGTGCTTCCTTGATGGCCTTGTCAATGTCGGCATCGGACATGTTGGAGCCTGCGGTGATGGTGATGTGCTGCTCCTTGCCGGTGCCCAGATCCTTAGCGGATACGTTCACGATACCGTTGGCATCGATATCGAAGGTCACCTCGATCTGAGGGATGCCTCTGGGAGCGGGAGCGATACCGTCCAGACGGAACTGGCCCAGGCTCTTGTTATCCTTAGCGAACTGTCTCTCACCCTGAACGACATTGATGTCAACTGCGGTCTGGTTATCTGCAGCGGTGGAGAACACCTGGCTCTTCTTGGTAGGGATGGTGGTATTTCTCTCGATCAGTCTGGTAGCCACGCCGCCCATGGTCTCGATGGACAGGGACAGAGGAGTGACATCCAGCAGCAGGATATCGCCGGCGCCGGCATCGCCTGCCAGCTTACCGCCCTGGATGGATGCGCCGACTGCGACACACTCATCTGGATTCAGGTTCTTGCTGGGCTCCTTGCCGGTCAGCTGACGAACCTTCTCCTGCACTGCGGGGATACGGGTGGAACCGCCTACCAGCAGGACCTGTCCCAGGTCTGCATTGGTGAGGCCTGCATCCTTCATTGCGTTCTGCACGGGGATCGCGGTCTTCTCCACCAGATCTCTGGTCAGATCATCGAACTGCGCACGGCTCAGGTTCATGTCAAAGTGCTTGGGGCCGTCAGCGGTTGCGGTGATGAAGGGCAGGTTGATGTTGGTGGTCATGGCACTGGAGAGCTCTTTCTTTGCCTTCTCGGCAGCTTCCTTCAGTCTCTGCATCGCCATCTTATCGCCGGAAAGGTCTACACCCTCCTGCTTCTTGAACTCGGAAAGCATCCAATCGATGATCTTGTTATCAAAGTCGTCGCCGCCCAGATGGGTGTCGCCGTTGGTAGCAAGCACTTCGATGACGCCGTCGCCGATCTCGATGATGGACACATCAAAGGTACCGCCGCCCAGGTCGTAGACCATGATCTTCTGCTCTTTTTCGTTGTCCAGACCGTATGCCAGAGCGGCTGCGGTGGGCTCGTTGATGATACGCTTTACATCCAGACCCGCGATCTTACCTGCGTCCTTGGTTGCCTGACGCTGTGCGTCGTTGAAGTATGCGGGAACGGTGATGACCGCCTCGGTGACCTTCTCGCCCAGGTAGCTCTCTGCATCTGCCTTCAGCTTCTGAAGGATCATTGCGGAGATCTGCTGAGGGCTGTACTTCTTGTCATCGATGGTACGGCCGCGGTCGGTACCCATATCTCTCTTGATGGAGGAGATGGTCTTCTCCGCATTGGTGACTGCCTGACGCTTTGCAGGCTCACCTACAAGGCGCTCGCCGGTCTTGGTGAATGCCACGATGGAAGGTGTGGTTCTCGCACCCTCTGCATTGGCGATGACGGTAGGCTTACCGCCCTCCATAACAGCTACACAGCTGTTGGTAGTTCCCAGATCAATACCGATAATCTTGCTCATAATCTTTTCCTCCTTCGGAAATCATTTGCTTTTTGTACTCTATCAGATCATCAACAGGCTATTCCACAACGGAAACCATGCTGTGTCTTACGACTTTATCGTGATACTTGTATCCCTTTTGCAGCTCCTGCGCCACGGTGCCGGACTCCAGCTCATCGCTCTGGGCCTGCATCACCGCATTGTGCAGGTTGGGATCAAAGGGCTGCCCCACCGCTTCGATGGGCTCCACACCCATCTTCTCCAGCTCCGTCATAAGCTGTCTGTAAATGCGGTTCATGCCGTCCACATAGGGATCGTCCGCCTTGTCCTCGGGAACGGTGGCCAGACCGCGCTCGAAATTGTCCACCACGGGAAGGAGCTTTTCGATCACGGATCTCGCTCCCAGGTCGAAGCTCTCGGTCTTCTCCTTCTCGGTGCGGTTCCGGAAGTTCTCGAACTCCGCCAGCTGACGCTTGACCTTGTCCTCCAGCTCTTCCACCTTTTCCTTGAGAGCCGTCTTTTCCTTGTCGGCCTTCTCGGCCTTTTTGGAGGCTTTCTTATCCTTCCTGCTCTCAGGCTCCTTGCTCTCCTCCGCTGCGTTTTCCGCTTCAGGTGCAGGGTCCTGTTCTTTCACCGCTTCTTCCGCCGCATTTTCCGCTTCCGCGGAAGCCTGCTCTTCCTTCATCTGTTCTTCCAGGTCTTTTTCTTCTGCCATGTCGCTCCTCTCCCGAGCCTGCCTGAGACTCTATTCTTCTTTTCTTCCGTATATATCATCCAGCTTGGTCTGCAGGGTCTTCAGAGTTCCGACGACCTTGTCATAATCCATGCGCCTGGGGCCCACGATACCGATGGTACCCCGGAGTCCGTCTCCCAGCTCGTAGGTGGCGGTAACCACGCTGCAGTCCTTCATGCTCTGGGAAGCATTCTCTCCTCCGATGTACACCTGAATGCCGGTGCCGGGGCCTTCCCCGTCCTCGCCGGTCTCGCCGGTAAGGAGATTCCCCAGGAGCTGCTTTTCCTCGAAAGCACTGATGAGCTGGCTGGCATTCTGCTGATCCGCAAGCTCCGGATACCGGAAAATATTATCCGTACCGCTGGTGTAGACCTGCAGATCCTCATCCTCGGCGATGACCTCGCCCACGGCATCGATGACATTGCTGATGATGTCGCTGTGGATCCCGGCCTGGGTCTTCATCCTGGAGATCATGCTCAGGTTGATCTCCTGCACCGCCATACCGGACAGCTGCGTGTTCAGCAGCATGTTCAGCTTCAGCAGCGTCTCGTCATCGACGGCTTCCTCCACGGCCAGCAGCCGGTTCTTGATGATATTGCCCTCCATGACGATGACCGCCAGGTAACTGTGCTCATCCACGCGGGAGAGCTGCACGAACTTCAACCGGTTCTTCTGTACCGAGGGGGCCGTGATCATGGTGGCATACTGGGTGTCCTTGGCCAGGTACTTCACCAGGCTCCGGAGCATATCCTCCAGCCTGTCCTGGCGCTGCAGGAGCACATCCTTCACCTCGGCCAGTTCCTGTTCCTTCGCCTCCATCATGGTATCCACATAGAAGCGATAACCCTTGTCGGTGGGGATCCGTCCCGCGGAGGTGTGGGGCTGGACGATGTAGCCCATCTCCTCCAGGTCAGCCATCTCGTTGCGGATGGTGGCGGAACTCAGGTTCAGATCCGTGTATTTGGAGATGGTCCTGCTGCCCACCGGCTCACCGGTTTCCAGGTAGTTCCTGATGATGGCCTGCAGGATCTTCGCTTTCCGCTCATCCATTTCCATGGGCAACCCCTCCTCTCCGATTCGGTTGTTAGCACTCGATTAAATGGAGTGCTAACATCTCCGTAATTAAAAATAGCACCCTCCTCCGCCGGTGTCAACCATTATTTCGGAAAATCGGCAAAATCGGCAAATCTCCGCTTGTGCGGCCGCAGCGGCAGGCGGCCGGATCATTTTTCGCAACACAAAAAGCCCGGAGACGGATCTCCGGGCTCATACTTATCATGAGAAAAACGGCAATTCAGATGTCGCTTCTGTCAGATGAAAACTTAGATGTCGAAATCGCCGGCGGGCTTGCCGTCAACAACAACGTATACCTTGTTCTCTTCGGTCTTTACGTAGAAATCAACATTCTTGTCAGCCTTGATGCCTGCCTGCAGTGCCAGGTTCTGAAGTTCAGCCTGAGAAATGGACTTGCCTGCGTACTGAACAACAACGTTAACCTTGGTTGCTGCTGCCTTCTTAACGGCTGCCTTCTTGGGAGCTGCCTTCTTTGCAGGAGCTGCCTTCTTTGCGGGAGCTTCCTTCTTAGCTACGGGAGCTGCTGCCTTCTTCGCGGGAGCTGCCTTCTTCGCTGCTGCCTTCTTGGGAGCTGCCTTCTTAGCAACGGTCTTCTTAGCTGCAGGCTTCTTAGCTACAGCCTTCTTGGGAGCCTCTGCCTTGGGAGCCTCAGCGGGCTTAGCGACTACTGCATCAGCCTTAACCTCAGCGGGCTTAGCGACGGTCTTCTTCTCAACTGCCATTTTCCAATCTCCTCTCTAAAACGAAATAATCAAATATTGTCATACTCCGGTCAAAAAACAGGTGTTTTTTGGCTCAATCGGGTAAAGTGTATTACATATTTCTGCTTTTGTCAACTTTTTTGGGCGGAAACCCTTGATTTTTCGCCGTTTTTACGAAAACAGGCCCTAAAAACCACGTACTGTAAGGCAAAAATACAACAAAACCACAATGCCCAGCGCAATCCGGTACCAACCAAAAACCTTGAAATCATGGCGTTTTACGTACCCCATCAGGAAACGCAGAGCAAAAAGTGAGACAATGAAGGCCACCAGCGTACCCGTCAACAGGATGCCGGTCTCGGTGCCGGTGAGGCTGCCCTCAAACTTCAGACACTTCAGCAGACTGGCACCGAACATCACCGGGATGGCCAGGTAGAAGGTAAACTCCGCCGCCACGGTCCTGGAGACGCCGATCAGGAGCGCTCCCACGATGGTGGCACCGGATCTGGAAGTCCCGGGGAAAATGGCAGCCAGCACCTGGAAGATGCCGATGAGCAGCGCGGTGTGGCAGGTGATCTCCCCCACGGAATTGATGACAGGCTCCCTGTCCTTGTTGCGGTTCTCCACCAGGATGAAGGCGATACCGAAGACGATGAGGGCCACCGCCACGCAGGGGGGATTATAGAACAGTCTGTCAAACACATCGTCAAAGAGGCCGCCGATCACCGCCGCGGGAATGCAGGCGATGAGGATCTTGCCCCAGAGGATCCAGATGTCTTTCTTAAATATGGAAGAAAAGCCTTCCCTTCCTTCCGCCTCCCGCTCCGCTTTCGTCAGCGCAAAGGGCCAGATCTTCTTAAAAAACAGCACGACCACGGCCAAAATGGCCCCCAGCTGGATCACCACGTCGAAAAGCTCGAAAAAGCCCTCGCCGGTCTCCGAAAAGGGGAGAATGCTCTCCAGCAGGATCAGATGTCCGGTGCTGCTGATGGGCAGCCACTCCGTGATGCCTTCCACCAGCCCGTACAAAAACGCTTTCAGGATCTCTAACACGATCACTCCTTCCTCCGGCTTCAAAGGGCCGGATACCGCCAATTCCTCATTTCACGCTGCCGTGCCCCGCATTCTCCGGGGCCGCGGCTTTTGTATTTCAGTCGATCTCCGTATAGGGCACATCCGAAAGATACCCCAGGATGGACGCCATTTTGTCTGAGGCGTCCCGGTAGCCCTCTTCGTAGAGTGCCTGCAGCCGGGCTTCATCTTTCTCGATCCTGCCCACCTTACTCTTCCGCAGAGGCCGCAGCACGAAGGCCGCTCCCTCTTCCACCCGCTCACCAATCCGCTCTACGGATGCGTTGTAGGACGTATGGCGCTCTGCCATGAGCTTTGCCACGGCGGGGAAGCGCAAGTATCTTGCCCGGATGCCCGCCAGCGCAGCTTTGGAAAGGGGTTTACGCACATAACCCACTTCCTTGGTCATGACCACCAGGTTTTTCGTATTACCGTCGGCAATGGACCGCTCCAGGGGAATGGCATCGCTGATGCCGCCGTCCAGATACAGCTCCTTCCCGATGCGCACGTTCCTTGAGACCATGGGAAGGCTGGCGGATGCCTGCACGCATTTCATATCCTTCCGCAGATCCTTGGTCAGCAGGTACTCCGGCCTGCCGGTGCGGATATTGGTCACCACGCTGTAGATCCGGCCGGGATAGGCTGCGTAAGTATCGTAATCAAAGGGATTCAGGACGTCCGGCACCAGGTGATAGGCGTAGTCCACGTTGAACAGGTCCCCGGTGAGGAGCAGGGGCAGTGGCCCCAGATAAAGCGGGCTGTTCACATTGTCCATGATCACATCCCTGCCGCGTCCCTTTTGTCTGGATACATAGCTGGTCATATGGCAGGCGCCGGCGCTGACGCCGTAGATATCCCGGAAAAAGATGCCCTCCTCCAGAAGGCGGTCCAGCACACCCGCCGTGTAAAAGCCCTTCATTCCGCCGCCCTCCAACACCAGACCGGCGTGATACATTTTGTACTTCATGATGCTGCCTCCATATTCATCCGCTTCGCCGGTCCGATCGTCTCAGGTTCCGGATCTCCCGAAGACATCTCGCCAGGTTGATCCTCCGAAGGACCGCTTCAGCGATAGGTTTTCGTAATAAACTTCCGCAAAACGGGAAGGGACCGCTCCACCTTCTCCGTATCGATGCAATAGGCCATCCGGAAAAATCCGGGGGCGCCGAAACTGTCGCCGGGCACCAGGATCAGATCATAATCCAGAGCTTTCTTCGAAAAGGCCACGGCATCCTCCTCCGGCGCCTTGGGGAAGATATAGAAGGTTCCGCCGGGGCGGACCACGGTGATGTCCAGATCCCGCAGGGTATCATAGATCAGATTCATGTTCCGCTCGTAGACGGACAGGTCGGAGGTGATATCCAGGCAGGGAACGATGGCCCGCTGGATCAGGGAGGCGGGACAGTTGTGTCCGATGCCCCGGGAGATCTGCCCGCACATCTGGATCAGGACTTTTGCGTCCGCGCAGGCGGGGTTTACCGCCACATAGCCGATGCGCTCTCCCGGGATCGAAAGGGATTTCGAGAAGGAGTAGCACATGATGGTATTGTTATAAAATCGGGAAGGACAGGAAGGCTTTCTCCCGTCAAATACGATCTCCCGGTAGGGTTCATCGGAGATGAGATAAATGGGATGGCCGTATTTGGATGAAGCTTCCCGGAGGATATCCGCCAGGGTCTGCAGTGTCTCATCGGAGTAGACCACGCCGGAGGGATTGTTGGGGGTGTTGATGAGGACCGCCGCCGTGCGCTCCGAGAGCAGCTCCCGGAAGGCGTCAAAATGGATCTGGAAGGTCTCCGTATCCGCAGGCACCACCCGCAGCACCGCACCCGTCAGATCCACATAAGGATGATACTCCGGGAAAAAGGGTGCAAAGGTCAGGACCTCGTCCCCCGCGTCCGCAATGAGACGCACCGCATGGGCGATGGCTCCGGCAGCGCCGCTGGTCATAAAGATATGCTCTGCTTCGTAGGGGATCCCGAACCGTTTTTTCAGGGACTCCGCCACCGCCTGCCGTACCTCCGGCAGGGTCAGGCTGGGAGAGTACCCGTGCAGCGACCCGTCATCCTCCCGGATGAGCCGTAGCATCTCCTCCGTAAACTGCTGCGGCACCGGAACGCTGGGGTTTCCCAGGCTGTAATCAAAGACGTTCTCATAGCCGATCTCTTTTCCCCGGGCCGTGGCGAATTCCGACAGTTCCCGGATCACGGATTTTTTCCCGAGCATTTCTCTGTAGCGTTCTACCAGCATAGCGTATCCTCCGTTTTGTCGCTTTTCCTATTCTATCACTTTTTTCCACCGTTATCGAGTGCTACGTTCCGCCTGCCCGCGGCCGCTCCGCAAGGGCTCTTCCTGCTCCGCCGCCAAAAAAACGAGCAGGCTGACATCTGCTCGTTTTTGCGCTCGATCATCTCACATTTTGTTCCCCATCTGCTTTCTGCCGGCAGATTTTCTCCCGTACAGACGAATCAGCAGATTGCAGGATGGGAGAAACAAATAACCCCCGGGTGGTGGATGACACCCGGGGAAATTTGTGGCTCGTCTGACGATGGTCGCAGCATCGCAGGGGCCGATCGTTTCTTCCGGTAGCGCGGACAAGGGGCCGGCGCCGGATCTATGCAACCGGGCTTTGGCGGAGCCGCGGTTTGCAAACAAAAGAAGGCGCAGGTACCCACAGGTACCAGCGCCTTTGCTGTTGTGAACATTATATACAGGTGCTTCGAAAAATGCAACCACTATTTGACTTTTTCCCGGAAACCTTATAAACTTACCTAGTCGTGTGTCGTCGGGATATCCTGGGCATTGAAGTCCGGTCTTACGCGATGCGAGCCTGTGAACCGTGTCAGGATGGGAACATAGCAGCACTAAGCAGTCACTCCATGTGCCGTAAGGGTGCTGGGTGGAGCTCAGAACCCGGCGATGCATGACACTTGATAGAAAGAAAAGCCCGCAATGCGGGCTATTTTTTTAACGGAAAGGAGCACCATGACCCCGGAGAAGATCTGCGCCATCATGAAGGATTGTACCCTCTGCCCCAGGGCCTGTCACGCGGACAGGGCCGGTGGGCATCCGGGCTTTTGCGGCGAATCGGCTGTGATCCGCGGCGCCAGGGCGGGACTTCATTTCTGGGAAGAACCCATTCTGTCAGGCACAAAAGGCTCCGGCACCGTCTTTTTCTCCGGCTGTAACCTCCGCTGCGTCTTTTGTCAGAACCGGGGCATCGCTCTGGGGAAGGCAGGGTATGAGATCACGCCGCAGCGCCTCTCCGAGATCTTCCTGGAGCTGCAGGATCAGGGGGCTCACAATATCAACCTCGTGACGGGGACGCACTTCCTGCCTCAGATCGCTCTGGCGCTGGAGATGGCAAAGCCCTCCCTCGATATCCCCGTGGTGTACAACACCTCCTCCTACGAACTTCCGGAATCGTTGCGGCTCCTGGAGGGACTGGCAGATATCTATCTCCCCGACATGAAGTATTTCTCCCCGGAGCTCTCGCAAAAATACGCTGCCGCACAGGATTATTTTGACGTCGCCATGGACGCAGTCCGGGAGATGCTCCGTCAGGTTGGGCCCCCGGTATCCGGTTCCGACGGACTCCTGCAAAAAGGCGTCATCGTCCGGCACCTGATTCTTCCCGGACAAACGAAGGACAGCAAAAAGATCCTGCGCCGGCTTCACGAGGAATTCGGTGGCAGGATCTATATCAGCATTATGAATCAATATACGCCCATGGGTGCTTTCCCCGGTATGGAGGAGCTGGAACGCAGCGTCACACCGGAGGAATACGGCCGGGTGCTCCGTTTTGCGGAGCGCATCGGCATCGAACGGGGCTTTTTCCAGGAGGGCGGCACTGTCTCGGACAGCTTCATCCCCGCTTTTGACGGAACCGGCATCTTAAAGCCTTGAATCCGTCGCCTCCAGATACTCCAGGTACGCCTCCACCATCAGCGCGATCTTAAAGGTCAGAGCATCGTCGAAGGACCGCAGGTCCAGACCGGTGCTCTTTTGTATTTTCTCGATGCGGTACATGAGGGTATTGCGGTGCACAAAGAGCTGGCGGGCCGTCTCTGACACATTCAGATTGTTCTCGAAGAAGCGGTCCAGGGTATTTAAGGTCTCCTCATCCAGCTCCGGGATATCTCCGCCAAAGATCTCCTGGATAAAGATCTCGCAGAGGCTCTTGGGCAGCTGGTAGATCAGTCGGCCGATGCCCAGAGTGGCGAAAGAAATCACCTCCCGCTGTGCGTAGAAGATCCGGCCCACTTCCATGGCAACACTGGCTTCCTTGAAGGACTTGGACACATCCTTCAGCTCTGCCACCACGGAGCCGTAGGAGACATGCACCTTCAGCATGGCCTCGGTGTTGAGCAGACTGACAATGGTGTCAGCGATCTCCTGCTTCTCCTCTTCGGTAGGATTCTCCTTCATGGTCTTGATCAGGATGATGTGATCCTCGTCCACCGAGGTGATGGCGTCCCCATTCTGGGGTGCGAACATTCCCTTCAGGAGCTCTCTTGCAAAGGTATCCTGGCTCCCCTTCACCTCGATGAGATACACCAAACGGTTCTGGACATTCTCAATCCGCAGCTTCTTGGCGCGGTTGTACACATCCACCAGGAGCATATTGTCCAGGATCAGGTTCTGGTAGAAATTGTCCTTGTCCACCCGCTCTCTGTAGGCACGGCTCAGAGCCTTCAGGGAAGTCCCCACCATCCGGGCCGTCATATACAGCGTGTCCCCGGCGCCCTTGGCTGCCAGCACATACACCGGATCGCTGTCATCCAGGATCCGCAGGAAGATCCAGTCTCCCGCGGTCTGTGTGTCTGCGCCGGACTCGATAAAATCATCCAGTGTCTTCCTGTCCGGTTCCGCACCCGAATTCACCAGCATCCGCCCGTTCAACTCATAGACACAGAGAACGGTCTTGCTGACCATGCTCCACTCCTCGACGCAATTCTGAATCATCTGGTTTGTGATCAATGGATTTCCTCCAAATACATAATGAATCGCAGACCTTTTCTTTCCACAGGAGGTTTCTCCATATAGAAAGAAAAGGTCCCGGGCAAATACCCGGGACCCTTTGCATTCTTACTAGTTGGTGATGACAACCTCGGTTTCCTTATCGAATACGTGGATCTTCTCGATATCGATAGCGAACTTGATGTTGTCGCCGGGTCTTGCGGTCGTACGAGGATCGACTCTTGCAGTGATCGGGAACTCCTCAAGATCGAAGTACAGGAATACTTCGGCACCCATAAGCTCGTACACCTTAACGGTGGACTCGAATACGCTTGCGGGAGAGGTCTCGATGTACATCTCGGAATCGTAAACATCCTCAGGACGGATACCGAAAGTGACAACCTTTCCGTCATAGCCGCCCTCGATCAGCTTCTTGGACTTTGCGGGAGGCAGAGGAATGCTGTGTCCTGCGATCTCCAGGTTTGCAACGCCGCCCTCAACGCGAACGGTTGCATCCAGGAAGTTCATCTGAGGGGATCCCATGAATCCTGCAACGAACAGATTCTGGGGCTTGTCATACAGATTCTGAGGAGAGTCAACCTGCTGGATGACACCGTCCTTCATAACGACGATACGATCGCCCAAGGTCATAGCCTCGGTCTGGTCGTGGGTGACGTAGATGATGGTGGTGCCCAGTCTCTGGTGCAGCTTAGCGATCTCGATTCTCATCTGAACACGAAGCTTTGCATCCAGGTTGGACAGAGGCTCGTCCATCAGGAATACCTTGGGCTCACGGACGATAGCACGTCCCATTGCAACACGCTGTCTCTGACCACCGGACAGAGCCTTGGGCTTACGATCAAGGAGTGCGGTCAGATCCAGGATCTTAGCTGCTTCCTTAACCATCTTATCGATCTTGTCCTTGGGAACCTTTCTCAGCTTCAGACCGAATGCCATGTTATCATACACGGACATATGAGGATACAGAGCATAGTTCTGGAAGACCATTGCGATATCGCGGTCCTTCGGCTCCACATCGTTCATAACCTTATCACCGATCTTCAGCTCACCGGAGGAGATATCCTCCAGACCTGCGATCATACGCAGGGTAGTGGACTTACCGCATCCGGAAGGACCGACGAAGATGATGAACTCCTGATCCTTGATCTCAAGGTTGAAATCCTTAACTGCTTCGAAGCCGTTGGGGTACACCTTGCAGATGTTCTTCAAAGACAAACTTGCCATACTTTTGTTACTCCTTTCGAGAATGTTCTCTTCATACATACAGGGGCTAACTCACCCTACTGTGCAAGTATAACGCGGCATTTCGAGAATAGACATACCACAAATACACAAAGATTATTTCTTTTCTTCGTCATTTTGTCCATTCAGCTCATCATAGAAATGAAGCTGATTTTTGCCGTTTCTCTTGGACTTGTACAGCGCTTCGTCCGCGCGTTTGTACAGGTCTTCGAAGGTCTGGGCATCCTGCCCGTAGATGGCGGCACCCAGGGAGCCGGTTACGGAATACTTCACGTACTCGCCTACCTCGAAGCCGGCAAAGAAGGTGATGATCTTATTGGCCTCTCTCTTCATGATGGCAGGATCCTGCACATCCTTCAGGAAGACCATGAACTCATCGCCTCCCACACGACCCACCACGTCGGAGACACGGTAGAGATTCCGGAGGCGCAGGCCCAGCTGCCGCAGTACCTCGTCGCCGAAAGCATGGCCCATGGTGTCGTTGATCTTCTTGAAATTATCCACATCCACCAGCACCAGCACGCCGCGGCCGGAGGGCTTGGATTCGATATATTCCTTGATCTGGCGCTCGGTGGCCAGCTTGTTGGTAAGGCCCGTGAGCTGGTCGGTATCAGCCTTATCCTCCAGATTCTTGTTGTGGCGCTTGCTCTGCTTTGCAGCGATGATGTAGACCACGACATACAGCACCAGTGCGCTGGCAAAAATGACGATCAGCTCGATCTTCATGGTGCGGTAGGGCTCCTGCATGAAAGCGATCTTGGTGTCGACATAGCTCTGGGGAACGCCCAGGATCATGGTCCAGCCCGCCGTGGAAAGAGGCTGCGCAAAAATATGATAGGTGGCTCTGTCGGTCTTCACATTGACAGTGGTCGCCGTGCCGCTCTTGACACTTCTGGTGAAGTTCGCCCAGCTGTAGGAGGTCAGCGCCAGTCTGGAGCCGTTGTCAAAGAAATTGAAATCCAGGATCTGGGAATCGGCGAGAGATCCGCCGTTGAACAGAATGTTCTGGTGCTCATCAGCCACCAGATAGAAATAGGAATTGGCATAATCGGAAGAGCGATTCACCCGCGCCAGCTGTTCCGGATTCAGGAACAGGATCAACTGGCCCTTGATCTCATCCCCGCTTACGATGGGGGCAAAGAACGCGAACGCGGAATGGTTGTTGATGCCGTCATCATCCAGGTAGACGAAGCGGGACTCGGCCTTGTTCAGCTCGTTCACATAGCTGAAACCGGACAGATCGATCTCGTTGCCGCTCTGGTCCACCGCCATCCCCTCGTTGGAGGCGTACATCATGTGATAAGCTCCGGTGAAAGATTTGATATTGCTGAGGGCGGTACGGATCGTATTGTCGTCGATGGTCTTCGCATCGGATAATGTGGCTGCGGCAGTGGCACCTGCAACACTGATCTTCTGCAGCTCATTGTCCATCTGCCCCGTCTGGTAGGACAGGGTCATCTCCACCTGCCGCTCGATGATCTCCTCCACCTGACGCAGGCTGGTTTCGGTGCGGAAAGACACAATAATGCTGGCGGTCACCGCAAGGGCCGCCAGGATCATTCCGCCGTACAAAAACAGATTTTTCTGTGTCAGCTTCATCTCTTTCATGGGTCACTCCAAAGGGGATTTTTCACAGAAAATTTGTAAAAATTTTACTATTTTCATTATCCAACATAATCTGTCGGAATGCAAGAAAGACCGAAGAAGAATTACTCCTTCGTGTCCGGGGGCAGGATGGGCGCGTCGCTGAAGATCCGCTCCCCGTCGTCCTCGGGCTCCTCCTCCGGGACAGGGTTCTGCTCGGCGAAGCGCTCCTCGATCTTTCGGAAGAGCTTATTGTACATCAGTGCGCAGACAAATGCGGGCACCGACATTCCCAACAGGATCACCACGGGAATGATCTGGTAAAAGATGGCTCCCAGCACAAAGGGGGCTACGATGACCACCAGGGACAGGACCGTCTTGGGAAGCTGCGCCACCGCCGCAAGGGCTGCCATTTTGATGGTCTGCGGCACCGTGTTGTCGAATTTCGCCAGCACCGGGAACACCATAATGATCACCAGGAAGGTCAGGATCACCACTCCCAGGAACAGCATGTTCATCCAGGAAGGGAACTCCACCGCCTTCTTATAGATCAGATAAAAATCCGCCGCGTAGATGAAGAACAGCACCAGCATCATCAGCCAGATCAGCGTAGCCTGGCGGAAATTCAGTTTAAAGGACTTAAAATAGTCCTTAGTGATGTAGCATTCCTCGTCCCGCACGATCTTCAGGCACACATAGTGCATGGAAGTGAAGGCGGCACCGGCGGTGATCACCGGGATGCAGCACAGGATCGTCAGGATGTTGACCCACATCAGGTCTGCCACTTTCCCGAGAAATACCATCAGGGGACTGTCAATACTCAAAAACTTCATGTCTAAAAACCTCCAGGAATGCGGTGCTCCGTCAGAGCCTGCGCTCCATGGGCACCACCAGGATCCCTGCGTGGTCCTGCTGTGCCGAAGTCGCCAGGAATCCGCATTTTCTATAAAAATTTACCGCTGCGGGGGCCGCAGTCACCGTGATGCTCCGCTCTCCCGCCTCCTCCCGCAGGTACGCGCAGAGCCTGTCCAAAAGCGCTCTGCCGATGCCCCGGTTCTGGTGTCCCTCCTCCACAAAGAGCAGGGAAAGGCGGTTGCCGCTGCGCAGGGTTCCCACACCAACCATTTGCCCGCCTTCCATGGCGAGCATCACCTGATATCCCCCGTTCAGAAACGCGGTGTGGATATCGTCGTCCGTAATGAATTCAAAAAAATGGCGCACACCCTCCGGGGTATATTCCTTCCCCTCGGAAGCCATAAAACTCTTCCACACCAGGCTCATGGCCGGCTGCCATTCCTCCCGGGAGGCCCAGCGAAAGGTGATCTCTCCGGGCAGGCTCACACCTTGCTCATGATCCATTGATACAAATCCTCTTTCACCGTGTCTTTGTCGTCCTCGTTCAGGATCTCATGACGGTCGCCGGGATAGATCTTCACGGTCATGTCCTTCACGCCCATTTCCTTCAGGGACTCCATGGCAAGGCCCGGCGCCTTTCCGTAGTCGCCCACGGGATCCTCCGCGCCGGAGACATACAGCAGAGGCAGATCGTTGGGCACCTTTGCCAGATTGTTCTTATCATAGAGCCTGTCGATCAGCTCGAAGAGCGTCCCGAAGCCGTTCAGGGTAAAGACGAACCCGCAGAGCGGATCCATCATGTATTTGTCCACATTCTTCTGATTGACGCTGAGCCAGTCAAAATCGGTGCGGGGATTCTCGATCCGCTTGTTGTAAGCGCCGAAGCCCATATTGTTCAGGGCTCTCGCCACATGCTTTTCTCCCAGGAACAGCTTCTGGACCGCCACCATGGCTTTCGAAACCTTGATAAGCCCCCGGGGCTGCATGCCCGTACCCATGATGATGGCGGCCTGGATGCCGGTGCCGTAGCGGGAGATATAGTTTCTTGCGATGAAGGAGCCCATGCTGTGCCCCAGCAAAACGATGGGAACGCCGGGATACATTTCCTGGGTCAGCTTCTTTAAACGGTGCACATCGCGCACCACCACCGTGGCGGGATCCACCTTGCAAAAATAGCCGGGAGTCCCGCCCACGGGAATGGACTTTCCGTGGCCCAGATGGTCCTCGCCGATGACCACCCAGCCCTTTTCCGTCATGAACGCAGCCAGATCCTCGTAGCGGTCGATGTACTCCGCCATGCCGTGCACGATCTGAAAGATCCCTTTGACCTCACCCTCATCCGGCGTCCACCGGACTGCGTGGATCTTGTTCTCTCCGTCTCTGGAATCGTAGAAAAAATCCTCTCTTTGCATAGCTGCGTCCTCCTGTCGGTAAATGGTTAAGGTCAGCAGATCTCAGCTCCGGAAGGCATATCCTTCTCAGGTGACACGAGTGCCAGTTTTCCTTCCGCGTCCTCCGCGCACAGCAGCATACCTTCGCTCAGCACGCCTGCCAGCTTCGCAGGCTTTAAGTTGGTCAACACCATCACCTGCTTGCCCACCATCTCTTCGGGGGTATAGGAAGCGCGGATACCGGAAACGATCTGCTTCACTTCACTGCCCACCTGTACCTGGCTGCAGAGGAGCTTCTTGGACTTCGGAACCGCCTCGCAGGAAAGGATCTTTCCTACGCGGAACTGCATCTTCGCAAAATCGTCGTACTCGATCTCGGGCTTTGCTTCGATGTCGATGACGGCGACGGGTGTTTGGGCATCGGGATTCTCCTGTGCATCCAGCGCGGCAGCCTCCTCCGGGGTCATGCGGCCCGCCTTCACCAGGTTCTCTCTGGCCTTCTTCTGATGTGCCAGGAACTCTTCTCTCTGGCGCACTCTGACTGCCTCTGCCTTGGCCAGGGTCTCCTCCTTGTCCAGTCTTGCAAACAGGATCTCGGGAGCGTCCGTCACATGGTTGCCGCTGGGATAGAGGCCGAACTCCTTCACCTGTGAGAAATCACGGATCTCGGTGTTTAACTGGGATACGATGCGCGCGGCGGTATCCGGCAGGAAGGGAGCCAGCAGGGAAGCACCGATGGTGATGCCCTCCGTCAGGTTGTAGAGAACAGTAGCCAGACGATCCTTCTTTGCCTCGTCCTTAGCCAGAGCCCAGGGCTCCGTCTCATCGATGTACTTGTTCAGCCGCTTAAAGACCGCAAAGATCTCGCTGAGGGCATCCGCCACGCGGAGCTCGTCCATGCGCGCTTCCACCTTGTCGTAGGCGCCGCAGACCACAGCCTTCAGATCCTCGTCCACAGCCTCGGACGCGCCGGCATTTCTTACTTCGCCGCCGAAGTACTTGTTGCTCATGGAGATGGTGCGGTTCACCAGATTCCCCAGAGTGTTGGCCAGGTCGGCATTGATGCGCTCCACCAGCAGTTCCCAGGTGATGACACCGTCATTTTCGAAAGGCATCTCGTGCACCACGAAATACCGGGTAGCATCCACACCGAAGATATCCACCAGGTCGTCGGCATAGATCACATTACCCTTGCTCTTGCTCATCTTCTCACCGCCCTGCAGCAGCCAGGGGTGGCCGAAGATCTGCTTCGGCAGAGGCTCGCCCAGCGCCATGAGGAAAATGGGCCAGTAGATGGTATGGAAACGGATGATGTCCTTACCGATGAGGTGCAGATCCGCGGGCCAGTACTTTTTGTACAGGTCACTTGAATGGCCCTCCGCATCGTAGCCCAGACCGGTGATGTAGTTGCTCAGCGCATCCAGCCACACGTAAACCACATGATTGGGATCAAAGTCCACGGGGATGCCCCACTTGAAAGAGGTTCTGGACACGCACAGATCCTGCAGACCGGGCAGCAGGAAATTGTTCATCATCTCGTTTTTCCGGGAAACGGGCTGGATAAACTCCGGGTGGGTGTTGATGTAGTCGATGAGGCGGTCCGCATATTTGCTCATCTTGAAGAAATATGCCTCCTCCTTCTCGGGATGCACATCACCGCCGCAGATGGGACATTTTCCGTCCTCCGTCAGTTGGGAAGTGGTGTAAAAAGCCTCACACTCCGTACAGTAGGGACCTTCGTAGGCTCCCTTGTAAATGTCTCCCTGATCGTAAAATCTCTTGAAGATCTTCTGGATCTGGCGCTCATGATCCGCATCCGTGGTGCGGATGAAGCGGTCATAGGAAGTGTTCAGCAGATCACACAGAGACTTGATGACACCGGCAGTGGCATCCACGAACTCTCTGGGGCTCACACCCTCCTCGATGGCGCGGGTCTCGATCTTCTGCCCGTGCTCGTCGCTTCCCGTCTGGAAACGGACATCGTAGCCGTCCGCTCTCTTGTATCTTGCAATGCAGTCTGCCAATACGATCTCGTAGCAGTTCCCGATGTGGGGCTTGCCGGAGGTATAGGCAATGGCCGTCGTCAGGTAATAAGGTCCTTTGTTTTCCATAAGCTCCTCCCATCCGATAAACCGGGTCATGGTTTATCCTCTGAATTCACACTATTATCCTACTATTATAGTATTCTCGGGCGCTTTCGTCAAAGAAAAACCGCCGTTTTCGGGCTTTTATCGGGTTCCCGTGAGAGCTCTGTACTGCTCACCGATCTCCTCGAAGATCTCCTCGGAGCCGTTTCCTCCGTCGGGATGGTACACCTTGCAAAGTTCCCGGTACCTGCGCTTGATGGAGGCTTCGTCGGTGCAGCCCCGGAAAAATCCCCCGGGATCCCCGCTTCCGCCCCGCCCCCGGCTCACGGGTTCTTCCGCATAATCGTCTTCCGCTTCCCCATCATATCCATCGTCGTAACCGTCGTAATCCCGGTCCTCGATGTAACGGTCGTCCTCCTCATAATCCGCCTCCCGATCATCCCGGCGGCGCTGCAGGTAGCGGTCGTCCTCGTCGTAATCGCTTTCGATATATCTGTCTCGTCTGTCCTGCCGGGCAGACATTCGGCCCCGCTCGTATCCGCTGTCAAAGCCGCTTTCATACCCTCTGCCGTAGGAGTCATCCTCCTCCGTATCATACCGGTACCGCCTGTTGCTCTCCCGGATCACCTTCCGGCGTAAGGAACGGTAGCGCAGGAAATTCAGCAGGTCCAGCACAGGCCCGCCGAAGAGCATGATGCAGACCGCGATGAGCAGGGTCTGCCCCTGCATGTGCTCCCGGGTATTCCACAAAAGCACCGCCACCAGGATACCGGCGGCGATCCCCAGGATCCAGTGGTGCATCAGGCGGATAAAAAAGTACAGATAGCTGACCACACCGTAGAGGATCACCAGGGTGATCCCCTGCATGGGAAGATCCCCCTGCATATAGGCAAGCAGCGTTTCCGTGGTCCAGCCCTCTCCCAGCAGGAGGATGTCAAAGCCTATGAGAAGCAGGCAGGATACCAGGAGCTTCACCGGGATCACTCCCAGTCTGCTCCGCAGCTCCGCCACCTTGATCACTCGAAGCTCATGCATTCAGACACCTCATTCCGCACCCGTTTTGCATCGCAGGGAAATCTCATCTCCCCCGCTCTCAGGGGTGCGTTCCTCTCTCAGATAATACTCTCCAAGCCCCAGCAGCAGATACATGATGGGCAGGGTCAAGGCCGTGCGGAAGCTCACCATTCCGTTGGCGGTATAAGCCAGCAGACAGACGGCGCAGATTGCCGCCCCCGTATTCCCCTTCTTGCCGGCCTTCATGCAGCGGAAAATGCTGCTGCCCATCAGGGCGGCAAAGCTCAGCATCCCCAAAAGGCCGGTATTTACCAATAACGACAGATATTCGTTGTGGGCATTGGTGAGCCGCAGATGGGAAAAGACCTCACCGGAAAAATCCGACAGCCATTCCCAGTCCCCGCCGCTGAGATACGCATAAAAAGCATCGGGGCCCGCACCGAAGAGCTGCCGCAGGGGCTCCCCCCGCAAAAAAAGCTGCAGTCCCACAAACCAGGTGGCGCCACGGTTACTACCCCAGCCGGGGCTCATCTCAAAGCGCAACACGTAGATGCCGTAGATTATGACACAAACGGCGCAAATACCCAAGACCGAATAAAAGAAAATCGAGGAGATCCTTCCGAAGCGCTCTTTCGGCATCCATTCGTTCCCGGAGGGTGTTCCTTCTCCCTGCCCCTTTTTCCGGCTCTCAGCCCGGAGGAAGAACCCCCACAGGATCCCGGAAAACAGCAGCCCCAAGGGCCCGACAGCAGTTTCGATCCACAGCTTTACAAAGGCATCGGTAAAATTCACCCGCGCCCCCAGCCTGCAGGCCAGAAACAGTATGGAGGACGCCAGGAAAAAGAGGCACAGCACCTCCGCAAAGCGGCGCATCCTCCGCAGGCTCCCGCAGGATAAGGCCCACAGCGCCAGCATCCCCACTCCAAGGGCCAGCTCCCCGCTGGCACTGCCCTGGATCATCAACGCCTCAAAGGAGAGGACCGAAAGCACCGCGCATAAGATGCTTAAGGCGGAGTGTTCCCGCTCCCGCAGCAGCAGTAAAACGGCAGGGATGAAGAGCAGCATCACCAGATAGCCGCAATACCAGTTCATGTTTCCGATGGTTCCCAGCTTGCTGGGGTTGCCGCCTTCCACAATACCCGCACCGAAACGGTCCGCAATGCCCATGACAGCGTTGACGGCAAGTCCCGCAAGCGCCAGAAGCGGCGCCCACTCCGGTCCCTTCCACACCCTGTCAAAGAGGAAAAACACCGCCACGCCCATGAGCTCCGGCAGCAGTCCCATGAACCACCCCCTGGTGCCCCAAAGGGCCACATCCCGGTAATCGGAAAACAGATAGGACAGCAGCAGCGCAAGAGTCCAAACTACAGCAGCGGCCTCTGCGACAGTGATGTCATATTTTTGCCGGACCGTGCGGCCAGTCACATGCATCAGCCACCACGCAAAAGGGAACACCATCCCCGCGAAAAAGACCAGCGTTGCTCTGGTGTAGAACTCCGCCTTGTCAGATCCCGCATAACCGTAGCCGTCCGTAAGATACAGGGTCTCAGCCAGTGTCACGGCCAAAAAGTAGAGGCTCATCCAGAGACAGCAAAAGACTCTCCCACGGTTCTTTCTTCGGATTTTAAAAGATTGCGAAAGATGTTCCATTCGGTTTGATCTCAATCTCTCTTTCCGGCTCCCCGCCTTTTCCGGGAACCGTCAGTCTGTCCGCGCAGAGGGCCACGGTGCGGACGCCGTATTTTGCGGACGTCTCCCTGCTCTCCGGGCTTCCGTACTTCTCATCTCCCAGGAGCGGGATTCCCGCATCCGAGAGCTGTGCTCTGATCTGGTGAAAACGGCCTGTCAGAAGCGTTACTCGCAGCAGCGCGCAGTCTTCTCTGTGCTGCAAGGCCCTGATCTCCAGCACGCATCTCTTTCCTTCCGGGTCCTCCGCGGTGGTGGCCACCGCCACTGCTCCCCCTTTGCCGCTTTCCTTTTTCAGACAGGTGGTCAGGCGGTAGCCGCCCCCGGCAGGCTCCACCAGTGTATGGCCTCGCGTGAAGGCGTCTCCCGCAGCGGTTTCGTCGCCGGCATTGCTCGCACTGCCCGTGCCTCCCGCTGCACGCCAGCCTTCCGGACTCCCGCAACAGACCGCCAGGTATTCCTTGTTCAGTGTGCCCTCCTGCAGGGCGCCGGAGTACCGCTTTGCCGCAGCGGGGGTCTTGGCAAAAAGCAGCAGGCCCTCCACCGGCTGGTCCAGTCTGTGGACCACCCCCACATAGCCACCCTTCAGGTGGTTTTTCAGCTCGCTCACCGCATCCGGCTGCGTCACCTTCGCACTCTGGGTCGCCAGTCCCGCGGGCTTATAGAGGATCACCTTTTCCCTGTCCTCATACAGGATCTGAATCCGCATCATTTTCTGAGTCCTCTGGGGTAATGATTTTTCAGGGTCCCGCCCGCAGCCTTCCCCCAGCCCAGGGGCGCAGCTCCGTCGCAGACCAGGGTCCAGCCGCTTTCCCCCGCCGCAGGGAAGGTCAATCCCGTCAGGAAACGGGCCGCATCCTCGTCGGAGAGAGAAACGCTCCGCCGCACACCCTCCGGCCGAAGTGCATGGGAAAGAGCGTGATCCGGCTCAAACCGCCCTTTCTTAAAGCTCCCCAGCACCAGCCCGGGGCGTAGCACCTTAAGGCCCCGCAGCTCCGGCGTCCCCGCCGGGATCCGGCAGAGCCGTTCTCCGAAGAGCACATACCCCTCCGCCTGCTTCCCGCCGCGGGACAGGCGCTCCGCCTCCACCGCAAGGGGGCTTTCCGGCGCAAAGGTCTGCCGGGCGAATTCCACATAATCCTTCAAAAGGCGGGGATCGCAACCCGTCTGCAGGACGCCCTCCTGCGCCGGTGCGTCTCCGGTGCGGTGCAGGAGGAAGGCAAAATGCCCCTCCCCGGGCAGATGATGGGGCCAGATCCGGACGCCCTTTGCCAGGTCGGGATTCCCGTCCCCCCAGGCAGGGCGGCCGTCAAAGGCATCTTCGGGCGCTCCGGCGGCGCACTGCCGCAGTGCTTCCTTGACTGCGGTGCTGTCCCCCGCCTCGAAATCCGGGTGGTTTTTCAAAAAAGAACCGATGACGCCTTCATCCTCCTCGGGGGCAAAGGTGCAGGTGGAATACACGAGGAATCCCCCGGGCCGCAGCATTTTTGCGGCCTCCTCCAGGATCTCCTCCTGCCTGGCGGCACAGGCATACACCGCTTCCTGCGACCATTCCTTCACCGCCTCCGGGTTCTTTCGGAACATCCCTTCCCCGCTGCAGGGGGCATCCACACAGATGCGGTCAAAGGAAAGGGGAAAGCGCTCCGCCAGCCTTGCAGGGGATTCATTCGTTACGATCACATTGTCATAGCCCATGCGCTCCACATTTTCGGAGAGAATGCCTGCGCGCCCGGGATGGATCTCATTGCTGATCAGGATCCCCCGGCCCTCCATCGCCGCTGCGATCTGGGTGGTCTTGCCCCCCGGCGCGGCGCACAGATCCAGCACCCGCTCTCCCGGGCGGGGATCCAGCAATGTGGCGGTTGCCTGCGCGCTGGGTTCCTGAATATAGTAGGCTCCCGCTTCGTGCAGGGGGCGCTTCCCGGGCTGCAGTTCTTCCGGATAAAAATACCCACGTTTCGCCCAGGGCACGGGCCTAAGTCCATCGGGCCAATCCGGGAACAGTTCCTCCGGAGTGGCACCCCTGGTCCGCAGGCCGTGCAAGGCCTCCGCGGAAAAGCTTTCCAGGAAAGCCGGGAACTCCTCTCCCAGCAGTTCCTTCATTCGGTTGGTATAGGATACGGGCAGTTCCATGGGATCTCCTCAAAGGCCCTGCGTGGCAGGTGCCTGCAAATACTCTAATTTACAAGTATAACACAATGCCGCGTCCTTGTCCGCAAATGGAAACTATGCTATAGTAGTTCCAGTTTGTGAAAGCGACGCTGACATGAGTTTCCTATGGAAACCGCGTCTCGCATGACAAGTATGTCACGTTTTTTAAGGAGGGATCATGAGTCTGATTGTCAGAGATCTGAGTAAGAAATACGGGGAGAAGACCGTGGTGGACCACATCAGCTTCCAGATGAACGGCCCCGGCGTCTATGCCCTGCTGGGCACCAACGGTGCCGGCAAGACCACCACCATCCGCATGATGCTGGATATGCTGGAAAAGGACAGCGGCGAGGTCCTCTGGAACGATAAACCCCTCAGCTTCAC
The DNA here is from genome assembly GCA_024681775.1 of Lachnospiraceae bacterium. GTDB lineage: Bacteria > Bacillota > Clostridia > Lachnospirales > Lachnospiraceae > AC2028. Next base: position 21,780 of record JAILAF010000045.1, on the reverse strand, counting down.
CACCTGCAACATCGGGTACCTTGCGGAGGAGCGCGGCCTCTATCCCAAATACCCCATCATCGACCAGCTCCGCTACTTTGCAAAGCTCCGGGGCGTGTCCGATGAAGTGACCGAGCAGCGCATCCGTTACTGGGCAGAGCGCCTGAACGTGGAAGAGTACATCTTCCCCGGAAAAGCAGCCACTGCGGAAGGGACAGCCAATGCGGAAGGGGCAGCTCCCGCATCGAATCAGGCCTTCGGCTTCCATACGGGCGGTTCCGCCGTCCGCGTGATCAGCACGCCCCGCACCGCCAAAACTCCCGTGAAAAAGGAAAAGCCCAGGACCCCGGATCAGCTCTCCAAGGGCAACCAGCAGAAGATCCAGTTCATGATCGCCATGATCTCCGATCCGGAGCTTCTCATCCTGGATGAGCCCTTCTCCGGCCTGGATCCGGTGAATTCCGACATCCTGCGCAGTGTCATCCACGAGCAGATCGATGCCGGCAAGACCATCATCATGTCCAGCCACCAGATGCCCGCCGTGGAGGAATTCTGCACCGATATCACCATTCTCCACAGATCCCGGGCCGTGGTCTCCGGGAACTTAAACGAGATCAAGAAGAGCTACGGCCGCATCAACCTGAGCCTGAAGACAGAGGAGGATATCTCCGCCTACGCAAGGCAGGCAGGCGTGACCATTTTAAACGAAAAAGAGCACGAGTATGACATCCGTGTCACCGGGCAGGATCAGGCGCTGGATCTGCTCAAACTCCTGGTGGACAATCGGATCTGCGTGGTGCGCTTTGATCTCCGGGAGCCTTCCCTGCATGAGATCTTTGTGAAGGAGGTGGGCGCAGACAATGAAGATCAGGTTTAACGGACTCCGCGAGGTATTTTCCTTTACCCTGCGGGAGACCTTCAAAGACAAACGCTACCGTTCCTCCTTCATCGGCATGATCGTCATGCTCATTCTGATGCCCGTCATCTCCAACGTCTCCGGTCTGGCAGGGGCGAACGCCGCCTCCAGCTCCTTCGAGGTGAGCGTGGACGCGGACGGCCTGGCTGCGGAGCGGGTACTGATCTGCAACGAAACGGACATCCCCGTTACTGCGGAGGATCTGAAAGAGAATGCGCTCCTGGGCACGCTTCCCCTGGTCTTTTTGACACCGGAAGAGAAGGATGCCGCCCTGTCCGGCCTCACGGACAAAGAGGTGCTGCTGGTGGCAAGCCGCAATGATTCCGGCCCCCTGCCCGTCTATGAGATCAGCGGCATCGTTTCCGACGAGAGCGATATCACGGCAAACGAACAGGAAAGTCTGCGGGATTCCTTTGCGGAAGATTATTCCGTCCTGCGCTATGAATCCCTGAATCTCAGCAAGGCCGCCATCGGCGGCATCACCGGCGGCGTCTCCGTGGCATCTCCCATCTCGGAGGAAAAATACCGGGTGGGTGAGCTGGGTGTCACCAGCGATGAGCTCTTCGGCACTGCCATGCTGTTTTCCGTGGCCCTTATGATCCTGGTGTCCTTAAGCACTTCCTTTATCATCAGTTCCCTGGTGGAGGAAAAAAGCTCCCGCCTGGTGGACATGCTCATCACCAGTGTGGATCCCCTTTCCCTGGTGCTGGGTAAGATCCTGGCCATGATGTGCTATGTTTTTGCCGTGCTGATCTTCGGCGGCGGCGGAGCAATGATCTCATCTAAGGTTGTCAGTGCGATCATGGGAAGAACGGGCACCGGCGTCAATGTGTCCGAGATCTTTGATTTTTCCCTGATCATGAAGCCCGTCAATCTGGTGATCATCGTGCTGGCCTTTGTTCTCGCCTACATGCTTTACGCTGTGGCAGCCGGCATCGCCGGAAGCGCCTGCTCCAATCCGGAGGATTCCCAGCACGCCCTGAGCCCCATCATGTTCCTGAGCATGGGCGGCTACATCCTGGCCATCCTGGCACCCACCATCACGGACCAGACCGCATGCATCGCCTTAAGCCTGGTGCCCTTTCTCTCCACCTACATCGCACCCGTGATGTTTATGGGCGGAAGGATCGCACTGCCGGTCTTTCTCCTGTTCTTCCTCATCAATGTGGCAACCCTGCTGTTCCTGTCCCTGATCTGCGCCCGCACCTACCGCAGACTGGCCATGAACGACGGCGCACGGGTTCCCCTCAAAACGATCTTCCGGATGGCCTTCCCGAAGAAAGAAAAGGAGGCTGCACATGTTTGAACATTTCGGAACCGTCTTCCGCTTCACCTTCCACAATCAGGTCAGCGGAAAAGGATACAAATACACAACGATTTTCCTGGCGCTGGCCCTTTTCCTGCTTCCTGCCCTGCTCTTGCCGGGCAAGGAGCTCTGGGAGATCAAGCGCGGAGATTCCATCAAGCCCAGCGGTGCGACAGCCATCTATGTGGTGGATGAGACCGGGGCTGCAGGGGATCTGAACGAATTAAATCTCCTGGGGGTGGAAAACTATGACACCCTGGAGTACATCCCCTCCCCCTCCGTGGAGGATGCCCTGGATACCATCAATGCCGGAAAACTTTCGGCGCTGTGCCTTCACATCACCCTGGAAGAGGATCGCCCCCTGCTCTCCGTCATCGTGCCGGAGGAATCCGGGCTCTCCAATTCCAATGCCAGGAAATTCACTTCCTTCCTGGAAAAGCACAGGACTGCCCTTTCCTCCCTGCTGCTGAAGGATGTGGACATCATGGCCCAGAGCACCGAGATCATGGCCTCCGTCACCTCCGAGAGCTACACCGTCAGTGACTACCTCTCCGGCGGTGAGGACAGAGAGGCACAAGCCCAGCAAAAGCAGGCCGATCTGGTACGGGGCTTAAGCTTTGCCATCCCCTACGTCTTTATCATGCTTATGTATTTCCTGGTGATGCTCTACGCCAACGGCGTCGCCCAGAGCGTGGTGCTGGAAAAGGCTTCCAAACTCATGGATACCATGCTGGTCAGCGTAAAGCCCCAGTCCATGGTGATGGGCAAGCTCCTGGCCATCGTGCTGGCCGCTTTCCTGCAGCTCTTCTGCTGGATCTTCTGCGGTACCGTGGGCCTGATCGTCGGTACCGTGGTGGCCCTGATCATCAACCCCGCCCCGCTCATCAACCTCTTCTCTCTGGTGGGCTCCAATGTGGGTGATGCCTATGCCACCGGCACCGAGACCGTCTCCGTGGGGACTTCCATGTTCGCTCCCGGCGGCTTCGTCATTGCGCTTTTGTTCCTGCTGGCAGGCTTTCTCCTGTACTGTTCCCTCTCCGCCATCTGCGGCTCCTTTGCCCAGACCAGAGAGGAGCTGAATACCGCCAGTTCCACCTTCGTCATGGTGCTCCTGGTCAGTTTCTTCCTGGTCCTGCTGGGAGGCGGCATGAGCGCAGAGAGCACGCCCGTCTGGATGCAGCTCTTCCCCTTCACTGCCGTTCTGGTAGCGCCGGGATGTGCGATCCTGGGCTCCTCCCCCGTGTGGGTGAGCCTGCTGGGGCTCTTCCTGACGGTGGCCCTCAGCCTTTTCCTGGTAGTGGTGTCCGGCAGAGCTTATCACATGATGAGCCTCTACAAGGGCAATCCCATCAAGGTCACCCAGGGCCTGAAGCTCCTCCTTGTGGGAGAAAAGAAAGAAAAAGCGAAAAACTGACAGAAACGTCACAGCAATATAAAAGACGGACCGATTGGAAATCCAATCGGTCCGTTTTTTGTCAAATACCATGCAAAAACAGCTCCGCGATCTTCCGGTCCGTTTCGCATCCTTCCTCCTCATAAAAGCCTGCACCTTCCCGCACAGGGAGAAGCCCGCAGATGTCCAGGGCCAGCAGCCTGTGGCGGGCCGCACCGCCGGAAGTCAAATCCGGTGCCTTCTCCGGCATCACACGTTCCGCCTCCTGCTCCACCGCGCCCTTCCCGGTCTCTGCCGGGAAGCCGCAGCTTAGCGCCTGCAGGCACTGCAGCAGCAGCGGGAAGGAAATCTGCCCCTGGTCCCAGTTGGTCCGGACCGTATCCGCGGATAGGATGTCCTTGTCCACCGAAAGATAAATAGGATATCTGATCTGCGCCGCCGCTTCTGCCACGGCTTCCGCTCCCTTCGCCAGCAAGTCCTCTTCCGTGATGCAGACCGTCCCCTCCGGCAGCGTTTCACCGCGCTCTCCGAGGAATTCCTCCAGCTCCCGGAAGGCGCTTTTTGGCGGCCCGATGAGGAGCGTCTGTCTGCAATGGGGATTCTCTTTTTGCACGGTCCGCACCCAGGAGCCGCAACTGAGCATGTCAAACATCGCCGCCTTGCAGTCCGTGTGGTGGTCAAAAAGCACCAGGCAGAAGTCCTCCGCCACCTGCTCGGCAAGGAGCGCTGACAGGTAGTGGGTATTGCCGGAATCCAGGAAACGGATCCCGTAAGGATCCCGCGCCGTGATCAGCTTTGACAGGCGTTCCCGCGCCGCATCATCACAGTAGAGGTTCGTTCCGGGCGCATCCTGCAGATCGATCCTGTCAGCGCCTTCCCCCAGAAACCGTTTCATGACATCTGCGTCATATGATCCCGTCAGGTCAAAGATCAGGTGTTCCATATCGATTCCTTTACTTCGGAAATGCGCTTCTCCGCATGTCCCAGACGGTCCATCCAGTTACCCAGCGCTGCATACAGATCCCTGGAAAATTCCGGCTTCCGGGGATAGCCGCCGCTGCGGTATTTGTCCAACACAATCTCATAGCGCTCGCTTGCCGTCACGACAGCATCGTGCCAGGAGAGATACAGATCCCTTGCAGCGCCCTCTCCCACCTGCTTCACCGCATCTCCGCAAGGGTACAGGGCGATCAGTTTCTCCGCCATGGAGGCGGCATTTTCCTCGATGAGATAGCCGTTGACGCCGTCGGTGACGCCCTCTGCGGCACAGCTCCCCTTCACCAGCACGGAAGGGACGGAGCAGGCTGCCGCTTCCCGCACCACCAGTCCGTTGGTGTCGTATACGGAAGGGAACAGGAAGAGATCCGACCGGCAATACCAGCATTTCAGGAGCTCCCGGTCATGGATGCTGCCGGTGAAGATCACATCCTCCGTCAGTCCCAGATCCTCCACATATTCCCTGATCTCCTCCAGATCGGCGCCGCTTCCCACAAAGACCATCCGGAACCTGTATTGCAGTGCCTTCATGCGTCCCAGGGCATTTAAGAGGATCCAGAGCCCCTTATACCACATCATCCGTCCCACAAAGAGATAGACAGGGATCCCCTCCGGGATATCGTAGTCCTTCAGGGCTTCCCTTACCCGATCCTCCGGGATCCGCCCCCGCTCCATGTCCACACCGTTGTTCATGACGATGTAGTCCCCCTCGTAGCCCAGGGATTTCAGGTTTTCTCCCGCACCATTGCTCACCACCCACACCTCGTCACAGGCGGTGACATTCTGTACCAGCAGGCGGGTGGCCTCCCACTGGACGAGCTTGGAGGAAGTAATGTCTGCGATATCAATGTCGAACTTCGTATGATAGGTAAAGATCAGCGGCACATTCAGGGTATCCCGCAGCTCCCTTGCCAGGATCGTGGACATGGCAGGGCAGTGGCTGTGGAGGATCTCCGTTTTTTCCTCCTGCAGGCGCTGCGCCAGGGACGGGGAAAAAGGAACGCCGGCCATGTAGCCGGTCTTTTTCCGGGCATCAAAGCTGGGGTAACGGACAACCGGGAAAGGGCTGGTGCTGTCATCCGCGCCCGGGCAGTCCGGGGTAGCCACCACGGCTCTGCCGCCCATACTCTCGATGACCTTTGCATAGTTCATCACCGTATTGGCCACGCCGTCAATGAGGGGCGGGAAGGAATCGTTCAAAAGGCATACGCTCCGGGCAGGGCGTACGCTTTGTTCTTCTATCGTCACATTTTCATTCATAGGTCTCTCCCCTGCGGTGTTTTTTCTCATGCGTTTTTCAAACAGGATACTACCTGAGCAAAAATCCGTTTCCATCGGTTAAGTTTATCAGAAACCGGACATCACTGCAAACCACCGCAGGAAGCCTAGCATGCATTTCATAAATTCCATGTTGACAAGTTTTTTCGCCGGTGTTAGATTGTGTGTAGCAAGTGTATTACATGTCTTAATACACTCATACATCACTTCACCCAGGACTAAAAAACCGGCAGACTATTGTTCGACTTCCGCATGTGCGGAGGAAACGGCAGGTGCTTATGATCTTACTGGACTATCGGGACAAACGTCCCCTGTACGAACAGGTAATCGAAAAAATGATCCAGCTCATCGCAGGCGGCGGCTTAAACCCCGGCGACAAGCTTCCCTCCGTGCGGAGCCTTGCCATGGATCTGTCCGTGAATCCCAACACCATCCAGCGGGCTTACAATGCCCTGGAGGCGGACGGCTACATCTATACCGTCACGGGACGGGGCAACTATGTGGCGGACCCCGAGGCCTGGAAGCAGGATCATGAATCCGCCCTGGAGCAGCAGCTGACGGAAGCTGTCCTCCAGGTCAGAAGAAGCGGGCTTTCGAAGGAGCAGGCTCTTCGGTGTGTTGAAAATGCATTTCTGAAAACGGATGTTTAGGGGAGGAAAGTATGATAGTAATACGAAATCTCACAAAGAGCTTCGACGATCTGGTCGCGCTGTCGGACATCTCCCTGACCATGGAGGAGGGACAGATCTTCGGCCTCATCGGAACCAACGGTGCAGGTAAAAGCACGCTGCTGCGGTGCCTGACCGGGATCTATCGCCCGGATGCGGGAGAGATTCTAGTGGACGGCGAACCCGTGTATGAGAATCCTGCAGCCAAGTCCAGGATCTTCTTTATTTCCGATGATCAGTACTTTTTCCCGGGAGGGACGCCGAAAGAGCAGCTCCGCTTTTACCGGAGCTTCTATCCGGACTTTAACACAGATCTTTTTCATGAGATGCTGTCGATCCTGAAGCTGGATGAAACCCGCAGGATCCAGACCTTCTCCAAGGGAATGAAAAAGCAGCTCTCGCTCCTCTACGGTATCTGCTCCGGCTGTAAATACTTCCTATGCGACGAGACCTTCGACGGCCTGGATCCCGTGATCCGGCAGGCTGTGAAAAAGGTCTTCATCCGGGAAGTCTCGGAGCGCGGGCTTACCCCCATCATCGCATCCCACAACCTGCGGGAGCTGGAGGATATCTGCGATCACGTGGGGCTTCTGCATGAGGGCGGCATCCTGCTTTCAAAAGACCTGGATGAAATGAAGCTGGGGATCTTCAAGGTGCAGGTGGTATTCCGTAATCCCGAGGATCGGGACAGCATCCTCTCCACCTTTCCTCTGGTTTCTTCCGAGACCCGGGGATCCCTGCAGACCCTGACGCTGCGGGGCGAGCGGGTGCAGATCGAGACCGCCATCACGGCGCTGCAGCCGGTATTTTACGAAATCCTTCCTCTATCCCTGGAGGAGATCTTTATCAGTGAAACGGAGGTGCTGGGCTATGACTTCAAAAATCTCGCTTAAGTCCATAATGAAAGATCATCTCACGCACCGCCTGTGGATGCTGGCGCTTTCCCTGATGACGGAGATCATCGCGGGACCCGTTGCACTCCTTTTTTCCATCTCCGACGTGGAGAAAAACGAAAAATACGCCTTCCGTATGTCCCAGACCATTCTGCACTTCCTGAGCAGCGCATACCCGGTCATGCTGGTGATCATCGCTGTGGTGGGCGCTGCCATCGTGGCCATCGGCGGTTTTTACTATCTGTTACAGCCCCAGGCTACGGATCTGTATCACAGCCTTCCAGTAAAGCGGGAGAAGCTCTTTTCCGCCGTTTACTTAAACGGGATCCTGATCTGGGCGGTTCCTCTGCTGATCAACTGGCTCCTCGTAACGATCCTATCGGCCGCTTTCATTCCGGGCGAATACCTGGGCAAAGCCATCGGCTACTGCTTTGGGGTGCTTCCCCTGGTACTCATTGCCTTTTTGCTGGTCTACCACCTCTTTTTGACCGGCACCATGCTCAGCGGAAATGTGCTGTGCGCCCTGCTCAGTTCCGGCATTCTGGGCACTTTTGTGCTGGGATGCTGGGGAACCTGGATCATCCTGATGGAGGCCTTCTGCTACAGCTTTGTTGCGCTGGGGGAGGAGCTTCCCTGCATCTACTGGCTGAGCCCTCTGGTCACGCCCTTCGCTCTGGTGGCATCCTATTCCAGAGGCTCCGGCTGGAAAGATCTCCTTGCGGAATTGCCGGTTTCCCTGATCGGCAGCATCCTGCTGATCGCATTGCTGCTCCTGGCTGCGGTCATGCTGTATAACAGACGGAAGAGCGAGCAGTCGATCTCCGGCCTCGTCTCCCGTCCTGCTCAGATCCTGATGAGCATCCCCACCGGTCTCATCAGCGGCACCATCATAGCGCGTTTTGTGGTGGAGCTGCGCTACGACTCCGGCAGTCCCTTCTGGGAAGGATTTTTCTGCCTGTTTTGCAGTGTACTGAGTGTCTTTTTGCTCAACCTGGCATTCCTCCGGTCCTTCCGGGCCGTATTTGCCAAAAAGCTGCGGCTGATCCTGATCCCTGTGGCAACACTGGGGATCTATCTGGTGTTCCGGGCAGGGCTGATCCCTTATGAGAATATCCTCCCGGATGCGAGCAACATCCAAAGCGCCCGGGTATACAGCATCTATCCCTTCTATGAGAGCAATTACGCATACGATATCCGGGATCAGAACGAGCTGGAACGCGATTCGGTACTCCTGGAGGATCCGGAACTGATCAGAGGCCTCTGTGAGGCCGGCGTGTCCTTCAACAAGCTCCGCCGCTCTATGGGCATCCATCCCTTCGGAGGCGGATACATCTATACGGAGGCAGACGCGGAGCCGGATCCCTCCCTCACTTATTACACCACCGTGGAAATCCGGGTGAAGCGCCGTTTCGGCGGCACCTTCAGCCGCACCTACCAGATCCCGGAGACTTCTGCAGAGGTCATCCGTCCCCTGGTGGAGAGCAGAGCATATCAGGAAAAGTTCTATCCCATGGCACTGGGGCATAAGCCCATGCCGGACTCTGTCATAGCGGACTGGTACGATGTGCAGGGAGATACCTGGCGCACCATCGATCTGCCCCCTGCGCAGATCGACGATGTCCTGGCAGCCTACTCCCGCGATTTTGCCATTCATCATACCCTGGAAGAGCTGGATATCAATCGCCGCTCCGAGGGAGAGGAGACGAGTGCTTCTCTGCAGCTGGAGATCCAGTACATGGATGAGACCAAGGAGTCTTACGACTCCTGGGATTACATCAACATTCCCTCGAGCTTTAGCGAGACCAGGGACCTGGTGGAGACGCTCTGCAGGGAGTATGTGGAGGAAAACAAGGAGTACTATCAGAACAACAGCTATTATCAGTAAGTGACCCGCAATCAATCATACAAAAAACTCCGGGTGTCTGTGGTTCCTGTCCACAGGCATCCGGAGTTTTTAATTCTTAGAAAGGTCAGATCTTAAAGCGATAGCCCACGCCCCAGATCGTCTCGATGTATTGCGGCTTGGCGGTATTCTCCTCCACCTTCTCACGGATCTTCTTGATGTGCACCGTGACGGTGGCGATATCACCGATGGACTCCATGCCCCAGATCTCCCGGAACAGCTCGTCCTTGGTGAAGACGCGGTTGGGATGCTCTGCCAGGAAGGTCAGCAGGTCGAACTCCTTCGTGGTAAAGGAACGCTCCTCGCCGCCGATGAAGACTCTGCGGGCAGTTTTGTCAATGCGGATGTCGCGGATCTCCACCACGTCATTTTCCATCTTGGCAGCGCCGGCACTCACCAGTCTCTCATAGCGGGTCAGATGCGCCTTTACTCTGGCCACCAGCTCGCTGGGGCTGAAGGGCTTCGTCAGGTAGTCGTCAGCGCCCAGGCCCAGGCCCCGGACTTTGTCGATGTCATCCTTCTTCGCGGAGACCATCAGGATCGGAATGTTCATCTTCTCGCGGATCCGCTTGCACACCTCGAATCCGTCCATCTCAGGAAGCATCAGATCCAGCACCACCAGATCGTACTGGGAACTCAACGCCTCATCCAGGCCCGCCTGGCCGTTGTTCCGGACCGTCACCTCAAAATCGTTCATTTCGAGGTAGTCCCGCTCCAGCTCGGCAATGGCCTCCTCGTCCTCTACAATCAGTATCCTGCTCATAGTACCCCCTCTCTGCCGGTCACTTTTTGTTTTGGTTTCTGTTATCTCCGGCTCTGTCAGAGCTCAACATACTTTCTTAAGACAAAATGCATACAGGTGCCTTCGCCCTCCCGGGCCGTGGCCCAGATCATTCCTCCATGGTCTTCGATGATCTTCTTCACGATGGAAAGGCCGATGCCGCTTCCGCCCGTATTGGAATTCCGGGCTGCGTCCGTCCGGTAGAAACGGTCGAAGATCTTCTCCAGATTTTCCTGGGCGATGCCTTTGCCGTTGTCCTCGATCTCCACACGGACCGAATCCACCTCGTCCAGAAGGCGCATCTCGATGACGCCCCTGGGCTTGTCCATGTACTTTACGCTGTTCCCGATGATGTTGTTGATGACCTTTTTCATCTGCTCGGGATCCGCGATGATCATGGTATCCTCCGGCACAAAGCTTGCATACCGGAAGTCGATGCCTCTCGCCTCCAGATCCAGACCCACCTCTTCCTTGCAGTCTCCGAAGTAATCGCTGACATTGATCCGCAGGAACTTGTAAGGGATCCGGTCGTTGGCCGCCTTGGAATAGACGGTCAGTTCGTTGATCAGGCGGTCCATATCCACCGTCTTGTTGTAGATCGTATGGATGTAGCGGTCCATTTTTTCCGGTGTATCCGCCACACCGTCCATGATGCCCTCCACGTACCCCTTGATGGAGGTGATGGGCGTCTTCAGATCGTGGGAAATATTACTGATGAGCTCCCTGCTGCGCGCTTCCTGATCCACCTTTTCCTCGGCGCTTTCCTTCAGGCGCAGCCTCATGTCTTCGTAATTCCGGAAGAGATCCCCAATCTCTCCCTCCTCGTCGATATCCAGGATGTAATTATAGTCTCCGTTCCGGATGGCGGTCATGGCTTCGCTGAGCCGCTGCACCGGTTCGTAGACACCGCGGTTGATCCAGGCGGTGAGGCCCACGCTGGTGAGGACCAGGATCACGATGATGGCCATCAGCATGTCGATCATCAGGCGCCTGGAGATCACGCCGGATCCCTTGGCGATGACGAAAATGCTGCCTTCCGCACCGTCCTGAAAGTAGAAATCCAGCTGCTGGATGTAGACCTCTTCCTCGTTCAGCCAGATCCCCGTCAGGGCCTGATCCGCCGCTCTGCCGTAGGGAGGCAGCTCCGCGATCAGGGTGTCGGACACCTCATCGGTGCCCTTGAAGAAGATCTCATTTCCCTTCCGGCCCAGGAGAAATACCGCTTTGTTGGGGACGATGTCACTCATCTCCTGCAGGTAGGCTTCATCCTCCAGCCGCGCGGAGTCCTTGTATTTTTGCCGCAGCAGATCGTTGTAGATATCATCCGCTTTCATGGTGATATCCTGAACGCTGTAATTTTGCAGAGACCAGATCGGATCATCGCTGTCCCCGATGACGGTCCGGATCGCCATAAATGACAGGACCGTCAGCAGTAGCGGGATCGCGATGATCAGAACAAAGGTCAGTGCCATCCTGGTTCTCAGCTTCATAGGTTCGGTACCGTGATCACTCTACGATGATCTCATCCCAGTAATCCTGGGGAACGATGGCAATGTAGGTCTTACCGACATTCATCTTCTGGATCTCGCCGGTAAGGGTGTTGTAATACTTGGTCAGCTCGGTCTCGCCGGTCTTGTCCCAGATGATGGGGATGGCCTTGCCGCCGGTGAGATAGTAACCGTCCTTGGGCGTAGCGGTCATGACATTGTAGATCAGATAGCCGTGATCATCCAGCTGGTTGAAATCGCAGCACTGCAGGATCACGTTGGTGAAGGCCAGGGACTCATTGTTCCCCGCATCGTAATAGGTGCCGCTGTATCCGTACTTGCTGGTGCTGCCGGCGTACTCGTTGTAAACATACAGGCCGGTGCTCTCGTCGTAGGTCAGGGTGGAGCGGTTGTGCTTGAAGGCTGCGGAAAGGTCTACCTTGGTAGCGTCAAACACGCGCTGCTCGCCGGACAGGTCCACACCCTTGGAAGAGAAGCGGAAATGATCTCCCCAGTAATTGTCATAAGTGCGGCTGATCTTATCGGTACCGATGTTGGAGGTCAGCTTGTCGGAGGTCACATACTCGGTAAACTCTCTGGGCTTGCCGTTGTCAAAGCGCTTGAAGATCCCGTTCAGGTGCGGCGGTGCCCAGCTCTTGGCCCAGTATGCGTCGTTGTGGTAAGGGCCGCCGTCGTGGCAGAGGATCGCATTGTACTCGGGCGCAAGAATGATGTTGGTGGGACGGGTGGAACGAACGCTTCCGAGGCGCTCGATGGGCTCCCAGTCCTTGAACAGGACCATGAATCTGGTAACGCGGTCATTCTGGGTGCTGTTCATCATCTCATAAACGATGTCCGCCTGAGAGGTGCCGTAGTGAGGCAGTGCGGTGATCTCGTTGTCGATCATGACTGCGATGGGACGCTGGTCCTTCAGGGACTCGTCGATCCACTCACCGGTCAGCTCACTTCTGTAGTAGCCCTCACGGACCTCCTCGGGCTCCTCCTCCTCTGCGGGAGCGGGCTCCTCGGCTGCGGGCTCTTCGGCAGCCGCAGGCTCTTCCGTTACCTCGGGCAGGACCACGATGGGCTCGGGCACCACCTCGGGGGCCTCTTCGGTGCCGGATCCGCAGGCGGTCAACATAGCCACGGATAAGGCGATCGCGGCCAAAACTGTAAATCTTTTTTTCATTTTTCTTCTCCTGTCGTTTTCGAAGCTTTCGGTCCGGGCGCGGCTATTCTCGGGAAACCGGCCCAAAACCCACCTTCCATTGTACCGAAAAAACGCTGAAATGTAAAAGGGTTTATTCCCTTTGTTTCCCTATGGTCCCCACGAAAACGGGGAGCATCAGATAGAGGATCAGATAATACCGCACCAGCACGATGGGGCCCATGAAATTGGTAAAGATAAGGCCCGCGATCAGTGCAAACACAGGGTACAGCTCCTTCCGCCTCCGGCTGATGGCGTACCCCGCCGCAAAGATCCAGCACCAGAGCTGTCCTCCCACGCTTAAGAAAAAGCCCAGCACCGGGATCTTCCACAGGCTCATTTCTCTGGAAAAATGCCAGATCACATCAAAGAGCCCCGGAAGCAGGCTGTGAAGCGACGCAGGCTCCTCGATAATGCACATGAAATAATCCGTCCCTCCCTTGATCCCGGCATAGTCCGTCCTGCAATAGCCGTCGATGTCGGTAAAGGGATACCAGGCCTCTGCCGTCAGGGCCAGGAACGCATCCAGATACTCCTCCGGATATCGGAGCCCCACCTTTGCCCAGAGCTTCAGAAATCCCCCCGGCCGCTGGTCGATGGTCTCCTTAAACCCGGATTTGATCTGGTCCGCGTTGAAGGGGTAGTAGGGATTGACGATGTAGATATACCGGTCCAGCAGCTCCCATTCCTCCTCGGAAAAGGCGCTCTCCCCGTATTCCCTGTAGACTCTGGCCAGCTGGCAGGCAGGGACGCTGAAGGCTTCGGCAATGGACCCCTCCTCCGGCTGCAGCCGCCACTCCAGCGCACGGTTTACCCCAAAGGCCAGCAGGCATCCCAGAAGCAGGACAGCCGTCCTGCGCAGGAGATCTTTTTTGCGGAAAAAAAGCTGCACGACAAAAAATACGGCAAAGGCAATGGGGAGGTTTTTCCGGGACAGGAGCATCAGCGCTTCCAGGAGAACAAAGCCACTCACCTGCAGCTTTCCCATCCGCGCCCCCTCGTCCCCGGGGGCGAACAGTTCCTCGAACCACAGCAGAAACAGCACCATCAGATGACCGGAAAGGGTGTCCTTGGTAGTGCAGAAGGAAAGAAGGGTTATGGTGGGCAGGAGCGCGTAGTAGAGGATGGCAAAGACCGTGATCCCCCTGCTGCCCACCCGCCTGTCCAGAGTGCGGATGATGCAGGTATACACCAGCGTGCAAAAGGCCATCTGCCCCACGCAAAAGACGGCAACACCCGCGTTGTAGCTCCCTGTCAGTTCCCAGACAGCTTTGATCACACCCCCCAGCAGCAGCGTGTGCAGCAGAGGATTCTGGGTGGAGTAGGCCACATCCTCATACAGCACCTGGATCAGTGCCGTGCCCGCATCGTAGGTAAAAAAACCAGGAAAGCAGGCCAGGTAAAAGGGCAGCCTGCACAGCATCAGCAGCCCCCAGAGCAGGACGGAACGTTTCCCCGTAAGGATGGGCGAAGGCTTTCCCCTGCGACTTCCCAAGCGGTCCGCTCCCTCCCAGAGGAAAAAGACCGACACGGATGTCACTACCCAGAGCGGCAGAAGTTTTGCGTAGCTGCCGCCGTGACTTAAGACCGGCGTTTGGTCCGCAATGTAGGCAGGCCCGAAGACCAGGGAAAACGCGAAAAGGAACCCCGTGATCAGAGCGCAGACCAGCTTCCCTGCGCTGATCCGGATCCCTGCTCCCACGGCGTTCCTCTGCACTTTTTCCCCCATCCTTTTCTCTGTCATTCCCCGTTAAAACGGAAGTGCCGATCCTCTCGGCACTTCCGCTCATCACCTTCCTATTGATCCGGGCATTGTGGGAACCCTTAGCCGAAATATCTCTTCAGCAGGCCTTCAAATGCCTTGCCGTGGCGGGCCTCGTCTCTGCCAATCTCATGCACGGTGTCATGGATGGCATCCAAATTCTCTTCCTTCGCGCGCTTGGCGATATCCACACGGCCCTGGGTAGCGCCGTACTCGGCTTCTGCCCGGAGCTCCAGATTCTTCTTGGTGGAATCCGTCAGCACTTCGCCCAGGAGCTCAGCAAACTTTGCAGCATGGTCTGCCTCCTCGAACGCAGCGGTGCGGAAGAACTCGCCGATCTCGGGATAGCCCTCGCGGATGGCCTGGCGGGACATTGCCAGATACATACCCACTTCAGCGCACTCGCCGTTGTAGCAGTCTCTCAGGCCCTGGATGATATCCTCGGGTGCGCCCTTCGCAACGCCTACCACATGCTCCGCAGCCCATACCTTGTCGCCGCCCATCGCCTTGAACTTATCGGCACCTGCATGGCAGACGGGGCACTCGTCGGGCGCCTTGTCACCTTCGTAAATATACCCGCAAACAGTACAAACAAACTTCATGAAAAATACCTCTCTTTCTGCGGCAGTTCCGCCGCCCCCAGGCATTTTGAAAGTACCTGCCTTTGTATCCACTTTAGCCGTTTCCGGATGCACCTGTCAATAAGATTTCTCAAGAAGAAAGAGAGATTTTCGGATAGAAAAAACCAGGCCCCTGCACTTCCCGCAGAGGCCTGTTCTTACGCTATTTCCGGGTCCCGGCTCCCCGTCAGCCGTGGAGTCCGTCGGACTGGCGCTGCATGTCCTCCACCACGATATCGTAGATCTCGCCCAGGGTACGGCAGTATGCCAGCACCAGCCAGGGCTCGTTGGTATGGAAGTGCAGCTTTACGATGGCTTTCTCACCGAAGAGGTCGTCCTCCCCGCTGTCGCCCGCCAGCACCAGGCAGTCTCCCTGAAACGTCTCCAGGATATGCTCCCGGATCTCATCTACCAGGTCATCGGACACATCATCGGGATCCTGGCCGTCCTCCACATATTTGTCCAGCAAGAGCTGGGTGTCATAACGAAATTCAATGATCTCTCTTTCAGCCATGTCGCTCCTTTCCTTCCGGGCAAAAGCCCGGTATTTCGCGTATTATCGCATTTTTTGCTTTCATTCAAGGCTCATCATAGCAAAATTCCCAAGGAAGTACAAGAATCGGGGAAAATGTGCTACAATCTGGTAGGAAGTGTTACCTGCCCGCAGTTCTGCGCTTCGGGCAGGATTTTGAGAAATATTATCACACAGCGTCCGTTAAGGAGGAGTACGAATGGAAAAGATCGCCAGCTTTACCGTGGATCACATCCGCATGATCCCCGGTGTCTACGTATCCCGAAAGGATCACATCGGAAATGAGACCGTCACCACCTTTGATCTGCGGCTCACCAGCCCCAATGACGAGCCCGTCATGAATACCGCGGAGATCCACACCATCGAGCATCTGGGAGCCACCTTCCTGCGGAACCATCCGGACTACAAGGACAAAACCATCTACTTCGGTCCCATGGGCTGCCGTACCGGCTTCTATCTGCTGCTGGCAGGAGACCTGGAGTCCCGCACCATCGTTCCGCTGATGATCGAGATGTTCACCTTCATCCGGGACTACGAGGGAGAGATCCCCGGCGCCACCCCCATGGACTGCGGCAACTACCTGGACCAGAACCTGCCCATGGCCCGTTACCTGGCAAAGCGGTATCTGGAAAATGTGCTTACGGACATCCGGGAAGATCAGTTACATTATCCCGCATAAGCGGTAAATACAAGGATTGATAAGGAGGAACACATGAGCAAGATCGGAATCATCGGTGCCATGGAGCTGGAGGTGGAAGCGCTGAAGAGCACCATGGACATTGAAAAAACAGTGACCAGAGCAGGCATGACCTTCTGCGAGGGCACCCTGAACGGCGCATCCGTCGTGGTGGTTCGCAGCGGCATCGGCAAGGTCAACGCAGCCCTCTGCGTCCAGATCCTGGCCGACCTCTTTGAGGTTACCCACGTCATCAACACCGGCGTGGCAGGGTCCCTGAATGCGGCGCTGGACATCGGAGACATCCTGATCTCCCGCATCGCTCTGCACCACGATATGGATGCCACCAATTTCGGCTATCCGCTGGGAGAAGTCCCGCAGATGGGCATCACGGAGTTCCCTGCAGACCAGCATCTCATCGAGCTCTCCGCCCTCACCATGGCAGAGGTCCTGCCGGAGCTCCACAGCGTGGTGGGACGCGTGGTCAGCGGCGACCAGTTCATCGCTGAGAAATCCGTGAAGGAGCGTCTGATCCGGGAGTTCCGCGGCGACTG
This sequence comes from Lachnospiraceae bacterium, assembly GCA_024681775.1. Classification (GTDB taxonomy): domain Bacteria; phylum Bacillota; class Clostridia; order Lachnospirales; family Lachnospiraceae; genus AC2028. The sequence continues at coordinate 4,829 of JAILAF010000045.1, read as the reverse complement.
CTGCGAGATGGAGGGGGCTGCCATCGCCCACGGCTGCTACCTGAACAACATTCCTTTCGTGATCCTCCGTGCCATCTCCGACAAGGCAGACGACTCCGCACACATGGATTATCCCACCTTTGAGTGCAAGGCTGCGGACCATTGTGCAAAGCTGGTGACCGCGCTGGTGGCAAAGATCAAATAAACAGAAATCACATTGGATCAAAAAAGGTGACCCTCCGGGGTCACCTTTTTGTTTGCCATATCTGCCGGTCGCAGGATCAAAGCGTACTGCCGACACCCACCAGCACGACCCCCAGGATGAGGGTGGTCATGCCCAGAACCTTGCGCTTCGTGATCTTCTCCTTTAACAGGATGCGGGACACGAAGAGGGTCCACACATAGGTAAGAGAGCCGATGGGCAGCACCACGGCGTAAGGGAGCTTCTGCAGGAGGTAGATGCCGCAGAGCGCGGAAAATACATACAAAAAGCCCCCCAGATAAAAGAAGGGAGAAAGAAGGATGAAATACTTGGGCTTTTCTCCGGTCTCGGCGGATTTTTTCAGGAAATAGCTGGCAAAGGAAGCGGCGATGGTCTCCGCCAGGAGCACTGCGATGATGATGATCAGATCGCTCATTTTTCACTCCCTCCTATCGTCACGACGCCTGCGATGATCACGAAGATCCCGATGATCGTCAGCCAGGAGATGGATTCCGTCAGGAAGATGGCGGAGAGGATCAGTGCAAATACATAGCTCATGGAATTCACGGGCTGCAGCACGGAGAGCTCTCCGTAGCCCAGGGCCACCGTCATGATGAGGGCGCCCACCGCATAGACAATAAAGCCAGGCAGAACTGCCAGAAACAGCTGAAAGAGGCCTGCGATCAGGGAATCGCCTCCCTTTAATGCCGCCACCAGTTCCGACACATTTGCCAGTTTCCAAAGGAGCTGTCCCACGGACAGACTTAAGGCCGAGATCAGCATCAGGATGATGCCCTTCCCGTTTCGTTTCAATGATTCAAGCATGAATAAATACCTCCGACAGGATCACGGGTTTACCACATGGATCGGGCTCCCGTTTAAAAATGCCTTGATGTTGTCATAAACGCCCTGAACGCAGCGCTCTCTGGCCTCCACACTGCCCCATGCCAGATGAGGAGTGATGATGAGCTTGTTGGAATCCTTGATCTTGCTCAAAGGATTGGACAGCTGCAGGGGCTCCTTCTCCAGAACGTCCAGGCCTGCGCCGGCGATCTCTCCCACCTCCAGCGCTTCGTAGAGATTCGGATTGTTCACCACGGGGCCTCTTGCCACATTGATGAGATATGCGCTCTTCTTCATCTTCTTCAGTGCTTCCGCATCGATGAAATCTCTGGTGAGGTCACTTAAGGGGCAGTGAAGGGAGAGGAAATCGCTCTCTGCCAGCAAGGTGTCCTTGTCCACCTGCTCATAATCCGTCACCGTGCTCTTGCCGGTTACGGAATGGAAGATCACCCGGCAGCCGAAGCTCTCCGCGATGCGAGCCACCCGCTGTCCGATGTTTCCCATGCCCACGATACCCCAGGTCTTGCCATCCAGCTCGTAGAAGGGGACATCGAAATTCGAGAAACGGTCCTGCGCACTGTAGGCGCCGGACTTGACATAGTCGTCATAATGGGGCAGCTTCTGGCTCAAAGCAAGGGCCAGAGTGAAGGTGTGCTGCGCCACCATGGCGGTGCTGTAATTCACCACATTGCACACCGGGATCTCCCTGCTCCTGCAGTAGTCCAGGTCACAATTGTCATAACCGGTGGCGAACTCACAGATCAGCTTCACATTGGGAGCGTCTTTCAGGCTGTCCTCCCGCATGGGGGATTTGTTGGCCACCACGATGTCCGCATCCTTCACCCGCTCCCGCACCTCTTCCACGGTAACGGTGTTGGGGTAGGTAACCAGCTCGCCCAGCTCGCCCAGACAATCCACGGAAATGTCGGGACCCACGGAATTTCTCTCCAGAACAACGATCTTCATAACATTCTCTTTCATAGGAAAGGGGGCCGATGATCGACCCCCTGGTTTTCTTCAGGAACGGATTACTGGAGACGCTCCAGCAATGCTGCCTTCTGTGCCTCGTAACCGGGCTTGCCCAGAAGTGCGAACATGTTCTTCTTGTAGCTCTCCACACCGGGCTGGTTGAAGGGATTCACACCCAGCAGGTAGCCGCTCATGCCGCAGGCAAACTCAAAGAAGTAGAAGAGCTGGCCCAGATAGAACTCGCTGACCTCGGGGACATTCACCTTCAGGTTGGGAACCTGTCCGTCGGTGTGTGCCAGGATAGTGCCGTTCATGGCGCTCTTGTTGACGAAATCAACGCTCTGTCCTGCCAGGTAGTTCAGGCCGTCCAGATCCACGGGCTCCTCGCCGATGAAGAGGTCCTCTCTGGGCTTCTCGATCTCGATCACGGTCTCGAACATGATGCGGGAGCCGTCCTGGATGAACTGACCCATGGAGTGCAGATCGGTAGTCAGATCCACGCTTGCGGGGAAGATACCCTTCTGGTCCTTGCCCTCGGACTCGCCGAAGAGCTGCTTCCACCACTCGGAAATGTAATGAACGGCAGGCTCGTAGTTGGCCAGGATCTCCACCTGCTTGCCCTTCCGCAGCAGGATGTTGCGGATCGCCGCATACTGCATGGCGTCGTTTTCTTCAAAATCCTTCTCGATGGCCAGCTTTCTGCCGGAAGCAGCGCCCTCCATCAGCTTGTCGATGTCTGCGCCGCTGACTGCGATGGGAAGCAGGCCCACTGCGGTCAGAACGGAGAATCTGCCGCCTACGTCATCGGGCACCACGAAGGTCTCGTAGCCTTCCTCGGTTGCCAGGTTCTTCAGGCTTCCCTTTGCCTTGTCGGTGGTAGCGTAGATCCTCTTTGCTGCGCCCTCCTTGCCGTATTTCTTCTCCAGGATGCCCTTGAAGATACGGAAAGCGATGGCGGGCTCGGTGGTAGTACCGGACTTGGAGATCATGTTGATGGAGAAATCACGGTCTCCCACAACATCCATCAGATGCTTCAGATAGGTGGAGCTGATGGAATTACCGCAGAAGTAGATCTCGGGACCCTTGCGCAGCTCCTTGGGGAGCACGTTTGCAAAACTGTGGCCCAGGAACTCGATGGCTGCTCTGGCGCCCAGATAGGAACCGCCGATGCCGATGACCAGCAGCACCTCGGAATCCTTGCGGATCTTCTCGGCTGCTGCCTTGATGCGGGCGAACTCCTCTTTATCGTAATCTACGGGCAGGTCGATCCACCCCAGGAAATCATTGCCGGCGCCCTCCCGGGAGAGCAAAAGCTCCTTCGCGTCCCCGGTCAGCTTCTTCATGTAGCCGACCTCTTCCTGAGAAATGAATCCGCTTGCCTTGGAATAATCAAACTTTACCTGACTGCTCATATATCTGCCTCCTTATGATGGTGCGAAACGAAAAATCGCGCGCAGGGATGGGCCGTGCGCACATCATAGTGTAACAAACTTATATGGCAAATTCAAGCGGATTGTGCTATGATGAGGCGGGTAAAACCCACGGAAATCAAGAACTTACGAAGCGAGGCTCCCATGAAAAAAATCGTTCTGACCGGCGGCGGCACCGCAGGCCATGTCACCCCCAACATCGCACTCATCCCCGCATTGAAGGAAGCAGGATATGATATCGTCTACATCGGTTCCTACAACGGCATCGAGAACCGGCTGATCACGGACCTGGGCATCCCCTATTTCGGCGTTGCCACCGGGAAGTTCCGCCGGAGCCTGGACTCCAAGAATTTTGCGGATTTCTTCCGTGTCATCCGCGGCTACCGGGAGGCCAGAGAGATCCTGAAGCGGGAGCGCCCGGACATTGTTTTTTCCAAGGGCGGATTCGTCAGCGTCCCCATCGTGCGGGCCGCTGCATCCCTGAAGATCCCCTGCATCATCCACGAGTCCGATGTCTCCATGGGTCTGGCCAACCGGATCTGTGCGAAAGTGGCAAAGAAGATCTGCTGCAATTTCCCCGAGGCGCTGGAAAATCTCCCCTCCGACAAGGCTGTGCTCACCGGCACCCCCATCCGGAAGGAGCTCTTTAACGGCGATCCCGCCAAGGGCCGCGAGCTCTGCGGCTTCGACGACAGTAAACCCGTGCTCCTCATCATCGGCGGCAGCCAGGGCGCCGCAGCCGTGAACCAGGCGGTCCGGGACGCGTTGCCGAAGCTCCTGCCCCTCTATCAGATCTGCCACCTCTGCGGCAAGGACAAAATGGACAATCTGCTGCTGACCACCCCCGGTTACAAGCAGTTCGAGTACATCACCGATGAACTGGGCGACCTCTTCGCCATGGCGGATGTTGTGATCTCCCGCGCCGGCGCCAATGCCATCTGCGAGCTGCTGGCCCTGAAGAAACCCAACATCCTGATCCCGCTCCCCACCTCCTCCGGCTCCCGGGGGGACCAGGTGCAGAACGCGGAATCCTTCCAGGCCCAGGGCTTCTCCATTCTCATCGACCAGGAGGATCTGACCACGAAGTATCTGGTGAAGAAGGTGAACGAGCTCTACCACGACCGCCAGAAGTACATCGACACCATGGCTGCCAGCCCCATGCTGGACGCCATCCCCACCATCATCCAGCTCATCAACGAGGAGTGTGGGCAGGCGCAATAAAGGTACGCGGACTGCTTTCGGTTCGATTCTGCACAGAAAAAGCGGAGAACCCTTGACAAGGTTCTCCGCTTTCGCTACAATACCATTTGTTGTTGAAGTGCATAAGTACTTTGCGGGTGTAGTTCAATGGTAGAACACCAGCCTTCCAAGCTGGACACGTGGGTTCGATTCCCATCACCCGCTCT
>JAILAF010000140.1 GCA_024681775.1 Lachnospiraceae bacterium | reverse complement strand
GCAATGTCTGCCAGGAAGCCGTCCATGCCGAAGGTAGACCAGAGCATCACGTTCAGATCGGTCCGGAAAGGAGGCAGACCCATTTCTTCTGCGCGCTGCTCCATTTCCTGCACGTAGCTTTCCGACACATTGATAAAGTGCGCGGGGCAGAGCCGGTCCGCTTCCCAGTAGCCGGAAAGGATAAAAGTCTCTTCCAGTGGCTGCTCTCCCTTCTGGTCGGTGACGAGCTCAAACGGAACCGTTACCTCCGTTCCGATTACAGGCTCTGCGCCCAGGATAGCCAGGGCTTCCGTATCCATTGCCACTTCGTTTTTCGCTTCCGGCAGATGGCCTTCCTTCAGATCGATGAAGGACCATTTGGTCGTATTGGCATCCATATAGCTGATCTCGGCGGTGTGCTTTTTGAAGGCAGCCGAATCATTGACGCCGATCACGGTGCGGACGCCCCATTCCTTGATCCTTCGGTCGGAGGACAGGGTCTCAATGTCCTGCTCCGTTACGGACTTGAAAGATGCATGCTCATAACCTCCCAGCTCCCGCATGATGCTGTTTTCATAGGTAGCGCTGATGGACATGAGGATGGTGAACATTGTGGTGAAGAGAACGGCCGTCAGGACGATGGCAGTGGCAGCGATGCCGTTGCGGCGCCTGTTTGCCTTCAGGCTGCGAACGGCCAGCCTGCGGATGCACTTTCTGTTTTCTACTTTCATGCCTGGCTCCTTTCTCCGGTGCTTACGATCCGGCCGTCCTCGATCCGGATGATGCGGTCCGCCAGCTGCGCGATCTCGTCGTTGTGGGTGATCATGACGATGGTCTGGGCGTATTTTTCAGCGGAGATCTTAAGAAGGCTTAAGACATCCTGCCCCGTTTTGGAGTCCAGGTTGCCGGTGGGCTCGTCCGCCAGGAGGATGGCGGGCCGGAAGGCCAGGGCTCTGGCGATGGCCACGCGCTGCTGCTGTCCGCCGGAGAGCTGGTTGGGAAGGGCTTCCTTTTTCCCGGAGAGCATCAGGGTATCCAGGATCTCGTCCACATAGGCCTTGTCCACCTTCACCCCATCCAGCTCCATGGGCAGGATCACGTTCTCATAGACGTTCAGCACCGGCACCAGGTTGAAGGCCTGGAAGACAAAGCCGATTTTCCTGCGGCGGAAGATGGTCAACGCATCGTCCGTCAGTCCCGCGATGTCCACGTCGTTTACATACACCTTCCCGGAGGAAGGCCGGTCCAGTCCGCCCAGCATGTGCAAAAGTGTGGACTTGCCGCTGCCGGAGGTGCCCACGATGGCAACGAATTCTCCTTTATTTACCTGAAAGTTTACGCCGCCCAGGGCATGGACCGCGTTTTCGCCTTCGCCATAGACCTTCTTCAGATCTTTTGCTTCCAAAATGCTCATGGATCATTCCTCCCAAATAAAAAATCAGTGTGCAGAGGTTGCTTTCCTCTTACACACTGATTATCGCACCCGATTCTTTCCAGATTCTGTCCGGATCCGATGGAATTCTTACAGTTTTGAAAGATTTGTATCTGTGGCCGGTTCCGGCGTTTTTTTCAGGTAGAGCAGGAATTCCGACCCTTTTCCGGGAGTGGAACGGACCTTGATATACCCGCCTTCCTTCGAAAGGATCTCTCTGGCCAGGTACAGTCCGATGCCCACGCCTTCCTTTTCACGGGAGGCAGAGAGGCGGCCGAAACGGGCGAAGATCCTGGGGATGTCCTCCTCCGCGATCCCGATGCCGGTATCCTTTACGCGGATGCAGGCAAACATCTCGGTGGACTGAAAATCGATCTCGATCCCGCCGGCCTGCGTGTATTTGATGGCATTGTCCACGATATTGCTGACGGCTTCCAGGGTCCATTTGTAGTCAAAGAGGGCCCGTTCGTTCTCATCCGTCACATGAAGGTAGAGTCCTTTGCCTTCCGCCTTGGGCCGCAGCGCGCTGCCCACCGCATGTACCAGACCGGAGAGATCTCCTGCCTGCGGTTCCAGCACCAGGATCCCGTTTTCCAAGCGGGACAGCTTCACCAGCGCGTCCACCAGGAACCGGAGCTTCTCCGCCTCATTCTCGATGGCGGTGAGGCTCTCCCGCTGGTCGGCCGTGAGGTCGGATTCCTTCAGGAGTTCGCTGTGCAGGATGAGATTCGCAATGGGGGTCTTGGTCTGGTGGGAGATATCGGCGATCAGAGTCCTGATCTTGTCCCGGTCCTGCTTGACATTTTCTGCGGAGAGGGCGGAGGAGCGCAGGTAATCTGCCAGGGTGGATTCCAGCTTCGAGATCCGGTCCTCACTGTATTCGCTTTCGTTAAACTCCCCGCGGATGGCTTCCTCCAGCATCTCCTGCAGGCGGTTTATGACCCTGCGGGTGCTGCATTCTCTGTAGATGGCTATGGCCAGGGATCCTGCAGCGATGATCCCTGCCATGAGCATGACCCATTCATTCATCGCTCTTCACCCACTGATAGCCCAGGCCGTAGACGGTCCGAATGTAGTCCTTGGCGGACAGCTTGTCCCGGAGGCGCTTGATGGCAACGGAAAGGGCGTTCTCATCCACATATTCCGCCCCGTCCGTCCAGAGCCGGTCGATCAGTTCGTCCCGGGAGAGGGTGACGCCCCGGTTGGATACCAGGAGCTTTAAAAGGCGCTGTTCCGTCTTGCTTAAGGTAATCTCCTCACCCTGCACCGTAAAGAGCATGCGGTCAAAGTCGAAGGCATAATCGCCGATCCGGATCACGTCTCCCGCGCCTGTCACCTCGTGCTTGCGCAGCTGGGTAGCCACTCTGGCCCGCAGGACGCTTAAGGAAAAGGGCTTCGTCACATAATCATCCGCTCCGAGCTCGAGTCCCCGCACCACATCCGCATCCGTGTCATTGGCGGACAGCAGGATGATGGGGAAGGACAGATTTTTTCCCCGGATCTCCTTCACCAGATCCAGTCCGTTTCCGTCGGGAAGATTGATGTCCAAAAGGAGCAGCGCGGGATCGGATAAAAAGATCTGCTCCCGCGCGCTCTTCAGGTTCTCGCAGGAAACGATGCTCCTGGTGTCCTCTTTCAGGGCTTTGCACAAACCGGTGCAAAGATCCCTGTCGTCCTCAACAATAACGATCTGTGTGTTTTTCGGCATGGTTACGACTCTCTCCCTCTTTGATCACTGCAAAATCAGTTACCCTGCCTACTAATTTACGCCATCCGAGCAGCCTGTGACAACCGGGAATTTCAGTGGCCACGATCCCGTCGCATGGTGCGGAAGAGTCCGTATTCTTTTTCGTGAACGGTTTGTTGGGATCAGTCTTGCTCCGCTTGCCCTTGTGACAGAAGCGGCGTCAGACAGTCCATACTCAGAAGAATGGTGGAGCCGTTGTGCAGTAATGCTGATGTAGAGGGCGGCAGCAAACCGAAGGCACCGAGAGCAATCAGCCCGCCGTTAAAGCCCATCACAAAGCGATAGTTTCGATCAATACGATCCATCAGCTTTACTGCACAACGGCTCCACCATTCTTTTGAGCATGGATTGTCTGACGCCGCTTCTGCCACAAGGACAAGCGGAACAAGACTGATCCCAACAAAAGGAAGGAGAAATCTGATCATGACCAGACGGGAACAGATCAAAGACGCGTATAAACTATCAGGCAATAATGCCAGCTTTTATGACGGGATGATGACTTATTCCACGATTCTCGGAAAAGCAATCTGTCGGATCGTTTGGAACATGGACGGTGAAAAGAATCTCCGGTATCTGGAGAAGGCACTGTCCGGAATTCGGGAGGATTTCTCCGGGAAGCTGCTGGAGGTCCCCGTCGGGACGGGCGTGCTGACCATGCCTGTTTACCGGGACCTTCCGAATGCAGAGATCACGTGTCTCGATTACTCGGAGAATATGATGGCCTCGGCACAGGAAAAAGCCAGGGCTTCAGGACTTACGAATATCACCTTCCTGCAGGGTGATGTCGGCGCGCTGCCGTTTGAAGATGAAAGCTTCGACATTGTGCTTTCTCTCAACGGCTTTCACGCCTTCCCGGACAAAGAAAGCGCTTATTGGGAAACCTACAGGGTGCTGAAGCCGGGCGGGACCTTCTGCGGCTGTTTCTATGTGCAGGGCGGTCATAAGCGAACGGACTGGTTCATTACGCATCTGTACCAGCCGAAGGGCTTTTTCACCCCGCCATACGAAACGGAGCAAAGCCTGCGTACACGTCTTTCGGGGCTTTACAGGC
>JAILAF010000130.1 GCA_024681775.1 Lachnospiraceae bacterium | reverse complement strand
TGCAGACATTGGGTTCGAGGATCCTGCACAGATCATCGTCGTAGGTGGTGAGCGTCATCTGCACGACACATTTCGCGGAAGCATGGATCTCGGCTAAAAGATCGATGTCCTGAAGGATGCGGTCCGATTTCGTCTGGATCGCCACGCCGAAGCCATATTTCCGGATGACCTCGAGGCACTTTCTCGTCAGTCTCAGACTCTCCTCACAATGCATGTACGGATCCGACATGGAGCCGGTTCCGATCATACATTTTCGTCGCCTCGACTTAAGGGCCTGCTCGAGGAGCTCCGGAGCGTTCTGCTTGACCTCTATGTCCTCAAACGGATGCGTAAACTGATAGCACTTGCTCCTGCTGTCGCAGTAAATACAGCCATGACTGCACCCGCGGTATATATTCATTCCATAATGACCATTGCTTCCGGTCAGTATGCCTTTGGCGTCAACAAAATGCACGGTACCCGTTCTCCTTTGAATAGGCGCTCTGGCGTCATTTCATGAATCATCTCACTCCGTGATCCGCTGCATTTCTTCCGCGAATGCGGTCTGAAACGCATCCTGTTCTGCTTGCCGGGCGCTTTCGTCCATTCCCTCTATTTTTTCGGATCCGAGGAATCGCAGCTGCCGCGCGGCTTTTTCGGTTTTGATCGCCACCTGCGTGTACTCCGGTCCGATCAAAAGCAGCTTCATGGCGTCTTCCGGCTCCAGGAAGCCGCTGGTGATGATGCCGAGGGTATCAAAGATCGTATCATTTGCAATGGGCCCGATGACCACGTCCGCCTGCAGTCCATCCTTTCCCCTGCGGTTTTGAAAGATATACTCAAACCACTCCCGGGTCCGCTCAAAAACGTGCACATCCAGGCTGCTCTCATCCAGCTCGTAGGCGTTAACGACGGCATTGTCCCGGGCCCAGCGGCAGGTAAATTCCCTGTCCGGCGTCAGATAGAAGCCCCAGCCAAAGTCCGCATTTTTCCTGCCGTAGTGAATATCCGGATGCAGGATTTCTCTGTCACTGGCATGATATAGGATCATTGGCCGGCTCCTTTCTGATGTTTAGTCCCACATATTTCTCTTGTTGACCTTCTTATAGGCCTTTGCCCACTTGGAGATTTCTTTTTTCATCGCGTGATTGCTGGTATTCTCCCTGCCAAGGCTTTTGTATAATTCATACCTTTTTGCGGATAATTCCCCGCTTGCGATGGCTGCTTTTATCGCACAGCCCGGTTCCGTATCATGCCGGCAATTGCTGAACCGGCATCTGCTCTCCAGTTCCACTATATCCGAAAAAGTTTCATCAATTCCATCCTGCACATTGGCCATACCGACTTCGCGCATTCCGGGAGTATCTATGATCGTTACGCCATCGGAAAGTTCGATCAGCTTGCGGTAGGTGGTCGTGTGTCTTCCCTTGTCATCCTCTTCCCTGATTTCGGATGTCTTCATGACCTCTTCCCCGGTAAGGGAATTGATCAGTGTCGATTTTCCGGCTCCGGAAGAACCCATCAGGCATATGGTCGTTCCCGGAGTCATATATTCCTTCAGTTCCTCAAGACCGATCCCATAGATCGCAGAGATCGTATGGACGTGTACTTTGTCGGATATCTGCTCCACTTCCCGCACATACCTTCCGGGGTTGCTGCAAAGATCGGATTTTGTAAGGATCACAACCGGCGCTGCTCCGCCGGCAATGGCAATGCTCACATATCTCGCGATACGGTTATAGCTGTAGTCTTCGTTAAGAGATGTGACGATAAAAAGGTAATCCACATTGGCTGCCATATACTGCATAACTCCGGTTTTCGCCTGATCCGGCCTTTGCAAAAAGCTCTTTCTCTCACAGACGGACTGGATCAGGGAATCTCCCTGCCGGTTATATAAAAATGTCACATAGTCGCCTACAACCGGTAATTTTTCCGTGTCTTCCCCGTAAAAGCTCCCCTTCAGCTTCGCCGGGATCTCCTGCTCCCAGAACCTGATCTTATAACTGTTTTTGCCAACCTCCGAAATCCTTCCCAGTTTCTCGACATGAAGCCACTGGCAGGAAAGCTTTAAGGGCTTGTAATACGGAAAGTGCTTTGTAAATTCTTCGATTTCCTTTTCATCCTCACACGCCTCAAAGACCGGCGCCTCGTAAAAATATCCGTGAATATCTTCAAAGCCCTCATTCAGCGGGAGTGCCATAAAGGCATCGGCATTCCCAAAGGCCGGATGATGGATGTCAAAATGATCGCATGTCACAAATCCGTGCCTGGGATAATACTCCGGCTCCCCGCATATTACGATTCCTTTATATCCGGCTTCTCTGGCCAGCGGCAGCGTTTCTTTCAGAAGAAGCGAGCCTATTCCCATACAAAAGCACGTTGGTTCCACTGCAAGCGGACCGAAGGTTAACACCTCATGTTCTATTTTACCATCCACGACTTTCGCTTTGGAATAAAAAATCGCACCGACAATCTTTCCGTCAAGCACGGCGACATGACTCAGGTCCGGCAAATATTCATCCGCGCTGCGAAGCTGATGGACGAGCAGATGCTCATTGCACCCCGGACCGTGCAGGTTCCAGAAGGCTCGCATGGTCATCCGTTCTGTAGCATAAGCATCTTCCTTTGTTTCTTTTCTGATCGTGATCGTATTCAATTTTTCGTCTCCTTATATTTCTTACATGATCCATTTACAAGTTCCTGATCGTATGGAGACCTTCTAAGCCGGAAAACCGCCCGAAAAGGGCAAAAGAAAACCGTGACGGATACGCCACGGTCAAAAACCCAAAATCATATATCCCAATAAGCAGGGATTAAAAGGCGGAAACCGAGGTCATCATACGATATACATTTACACTCTCATATTTTTCTACACGCATTATGATTCCCTCACTTTCCTTCAGATTTTTTTTATCCAGAACATTACATCACAGATCGGCGGTTAAGTCAATGCCTCCGCGTTTTTTGTTGCTGAATTCTTCGTTCTCATCGGCAATGATGACCGTATAGTCATATCTCAGTTCTCTTCCAGTATATCCAGCGCTTCCTTGTAGTCCTGTCCAAGGATTTCCTGCACCTTCTGAAAATCATGTTTTTCATGCATCCTGGTCTGAACCTTCAGAAATTCCTTCTTTCCATGCTTACGGATATACAGACACTGTGCCCTTGCCGCACCGGCTCCGTCATTTGTCGGCACGAAGAATCCTTTATCACAGGTTTCAAGCTCA
>JAILAF010000108.1 GCA_024681775.1 Lachnospiraceae bacterium | reverse complement strand
GAAGCACTCTATCGAGGCGCCCCCGTCATCGCAGGAACCCATCCCGTGCTGCGGGAGGCAGGGGGAGACCTCTGCGACTACGTGGATCCCGACGATCCGAAAGCCTTCGCCGAGCTCCTGATCCGTCTGGGGACGGTGCAGGATCCGGCACCGGCAGCTGCACAGCCCGGGGCAGCTCCCGGGGAGAGAGGAGACGACGCACTGCATTCCGCTGCCCGCACCGGCCTGGAGCAGCGCCGGGAACGCATCGCAAAATGGCGCGCAGCCAACACTTTCGATACCTGGGAGGACGCAGGGCGGCGCCTGCTGGACGCTCTGGATGGAAGCAAAACCCTCCACCGGCCGGATTCGAAGGACTTTGCAACCATCGAGCCTGCGGTCATCCCGCCGGAGAGACTCCATCAGCTCCTGATCCTCACCGCCAGAGCAGAGGACCTGCTCCGCAGTCTGCCGGTGACGGAGCGGCATCTCCCCTTCCTGGATGAACTGATCCTGGGATGTCCCGAAAAAATGGTGTCCGAGGTGCAGGCAAACTATCACGGCAGGCTGAAAGTCACCTTCCTGACGGATGAAGCCCTGCTGGCAGGCCGTCCCCTTCCTGCGGATCACGCCGCACGGAACATGCTCCTGCGGTACCTCGCCATCTCCGATCCTCATCTGGAGGATGCCTTCCTCATGGGAGACGACGACAGCAGACCCCTGCAGGATATGACTGCGGCGGATTTCTATGCGGAGGGCGGCGTATGCTACAAAGGGCTGATCCTCCAGGATCTGGTGCTATGGCATGGTACCGAGGGGAAGCGTGTATCCTTTGATGTCAGTATGTTTAAGGCCCGGGATTTCCTCATCGCTCACGGTATGCCCACCTTCATGCATGATGCGCACTGCATGCAGGTCATCGACAAACGCTACTTCCTGGAGATGGTGCAGCGCTTCCCGGAGACGGTGGAACAGGCCGCCGTCAGCGAGTGGAACGGCCCCTTTAATTACATGGCCTGGGCGTATCCCGAGGTGATCCGATTTGAACCCTACGCCACCGTAAACTGGCCCGGCTTCGACGAGGACTGGGATCCGCTGTGGCGTGCCGATGTGCCCCTTTTTGAAAACCATTATGATTCGGCCTATGAGCCCGAGAGCTTCTACGATCATCCCGGCAGACTCTACGGCATCGACGAAGAGGACGAGGCGGCGAAGGTCGACCGGGATATCTTCCTGCGAAAGAGCAGAGCCGCGGTGCAAAATGCGTACCGCTCCTGGGAAAAAGCTTTTGCGGAAGCAAACGGATGCAGGCCCGTCTTTGTGCTGACGGAAGAGGGGATCAAGGTCCCTGCCCGCATGGAGCTGCACCTGCCTTCCTGGGTGGAGGCTCCTTTCCTGCGGCTTTCCATCCGTCACTTCGGTGTGCGCAGGACCTCCGAAACGGAGTCTGTAGCAACGTCCGGCAAAAGCAAAACATCTGCGGCGGCCGCATCCTCGGGTAAGGCTTCTGCAAAAGCCACCTACGAGACCGCTTCGGAATACGACACCCAGCTGACCTTCGTGATCTCCGAGAACGCCCTCCCTGTGGTGAGCCCCGGGTCGTCCCGTTTTTCCGCTTCTTCCCTCCGCCCGGTGCATGTCCTGCTGCAGCTTCCTGCAAAGGCGGGGACGTTCACCGTCACCTGGACCTGTTACACCAACGACCGAAAGGGGGAAGCCGTAACGGAACTGATCCTTACCTACGATTGAGGAAGAGATCGCGCTGCGTCGCCGGAATGCGTAAGTTGATTTTAAAATTGTTAAAAAGAATGCTCATTTGCGTGGTATAATAAAAAGGATGCCATAAAAATGGAGAAAAAGGTGCTGGGATGAAGAAGGGATTGTCCATCCTGATGCTTGCGTACAATGAGGAAGAGAACCTGAAAAGGGTGATTCCCGAGGTGCAGGAAGCATTGGCGCATGTTGAATATGAGTATGAGATCCTGGTGGTGGATACGCAGGTCCCCACAGATGCGACGGAAGAGGTGTGCAGGAAGTATGGCGTGAGATATTTCAACCAGAAGTATCCCGGCTTCGGCGGCGCATTCCGGACGGGGATAGAGAATATCCGGTATGATCGCATGTTGACGATCGATTCGGATGGGGCGCATCCGCCCGCTGCAATCCCCGCAATTGTGAAAATGCATGATACCGGCGATTATGATGTGGTCATCGGTTCCAGGTATGTGAAAGGCGGCGGCACACACGATCCGTGGATCAATGTGCTCATGTCCAAAGTGTTAAACGGTACGTACGGCATCGTATTTGGAATCCCGGCGAAGGATATTTCAACGAACTTCAGGATCTACTATTCGGAAGACATCATAGGGATACCCTTGGAATGTATCAATTATGATGTGCTGCAGGAAATCCTCATAAAATGTAAGATCAAAAAGGGAAGCTTAAGGGTCGGAGAGACGCCCATCGTTCTGAGAGAGCGGATCTGCGGGGAATCCAAAAGGCAGTTGTTCAAGTTCATTAAGAGTTATATATCTACATTGATCAAACTCAGGAAAATGGAGAGAAGAGCGTGAATAAGATAACAAAATGCAGGATATGCGGCAACGAACATCTTGTGGAGATATTGAACCTGGGCAACCAGGAACTGACGGGTGTTTTTCCCCTTCCCGAGGAACAGGTGGGCGGTGGAGAGCTCTCTCTCGTGAAGTGCGTGGGAGAGGATTCCTGCGGTCTCGTTCAGCTCAAGTATTCCTTTGATGTGAATAAGATGTATGGGAAAAATTACGGATACCGGTCCGGCCTGAACCGGTCCATGGTCGACCATCTGACATCGATCGTAAGGGAGATCGAGGAAAAATACGCTCCTTCGGACGGTGACCTGGTGATCGATATCGGCAGCAACGACGGAACGACCCTGTCGAAGTATCGAAACACCCGGCTGGATCTGCTGGGAATGGATCCCACCGGGGTCAAATTCCAAAAATATTATCCCGCTTATGTGGAACTGTACCCGGATTTTTTCCAGGCGGAAAATGTCAGAAAGCTCAGAGGAGACAAGAAAGCAAAGGTGATCACCTCCATAGCGATGTTTTATGACCTGGAATCTCCCATTTCCTTCGCAAAGGATATCGAGGCAATCCTGGACGATGAGGGCGTATGGATCTTTGAGCAGTCCTATCTCCCCGCGATGGTCGATGCCGTCTCCTATGACACGGTGTGCCATGAGCATCTGGAATTCTACTGCTTAAAGCAGATTCAGTACATCGTGGCAGCTGCAGGCCTGAAGGTGATCGACGTGGTGCAGAACGATATCAACGGTGGGTCCTTCCGCGTCACGGCAGCCAGGAAAAATGCGCACTATGAAGTCGCCGAAAGTGTTGCCCGGATGCTGGCATACGAAGAAAAGGGGCGCTACGGCGAGCTGGACCTGTATGAGCGCTTCCGTGAGCGGGTGGAAGCCAACCGAAAAGCGCTGCGGGATTTCCTGGAGCAGGCGAAAAAGGAAGGGAAGACCGTTCTGGGGTACGGCGCCTCTACAAAGGGGAATGTGACCCTGCAGTATTGCGGCGTGACCGCGGGCGATATCCCGGTCATTGCGGATGTCAATGAGGACAAATACGGGCATGTGACGCCCGCGACCCATATTCCGATCGTATCGGAGGAGGAGGCCTGGAGCAGGCATCCGGACTTTTTTCTCGTTCTTCCCTGGCACTTCAGAGAGTTTATCCTGGAGAAGGAACGGGAAAATATGAAAAAAACGGGATGCAAATTCGTTTTTCCTTTTCCGGAGCTTGAGATCGTCGGAGCGGAGGATTGAGATTGAAAAAAGCACTGATCACCGGAATGTATGGTCAGGACGGAAGCTATGTCGCCGAGCTCCTGAAGGCCAAAGGATATGAGATCCGCGGCATTGTGCATGCGCCCATGAGCGAGAACAGCGTCAGGATCCGGCAGGAGCTGCGGGATAAGGGGATCGTCATAGAGACAACGGATATCCCCCTGACGGATTATGCGCTGTTAAAGGAGGAGATCGAAGCCTTCCGGCCGGATGAGATCTATCATCTGGCTGCCACGCATTTCAGTGCCGAGAAAGCGGATCTGGTGACGGAGAGCAGCCTTTTTGTCAACAACATCACTGCGACCTCCAACATTCTGGATATCTGTTACAACTACCATAAGGATGCGCGCATCGTTACAGCGGGATCGTGCCTGATGTATGATGCGACCCATACGGACGAACAGTCCGAGAAAACGCCCTTTGCCTCAAACACTTATTATGGCATAGCAAAGATCACCGAGAATATGCTGGTAAGGATGTTCAGAGACAGAGGGCTCTATGCATGTACGGCGATCCTGTACAATCACGAAAGCCATCGCAGGGCCGAGACTTTTGTGACGCGGAAGATCGTTAAGAACATGGTCCGGATCGCAAGGGGCGAGCAGGAAAGCTTCACCCTCGGCTCCCTGGATGCGATGAAGGACTGGGGATTTGCCGGAGATTATGCTAGAGCCATGCATCTGATGCTGGATCAGAGCGTACCGAAGGATTATGTACTGGCCACGGGCAGCCTGCACTCCATAGGGGAGTTTGTCGAGGAGTGCGCACAGCAGCTGCAGATCCCTGACTGGCATCGGTGCGTGCAGGTAAACGACCGGATCCTCGCCAGGAAAAACAGTGCGACCCTGAAGGGGGACAGCTCCCTTGCGGCGCGTGAGCTGGGCTGGAAGAGGACAAAGGGATTTGCGGAGATCATCGCGGAGATGATCAGTGAAGAAAAGTAAAACGGATCGCTTCACCGAGAGGGAGAATGGATGGAACTGCGTACCAAAGAGCAAAAAGAAAGCCTGGATTTTGATACTATCATCACCGGCATTGCGCCCGAGGACTGCTCGGATCCGGAACTCCTGGATCTGGAGCGGGAGCTGGAGCGCATCCGCCGCATGGGGAAGATCGATGTGATGTACACCGGCGTGGATGAAGGGGACGGACCGCTATTCAAGCGCAAGGTCCGCTTTGTCCTCATCACGAAGGTCTACGACCTCCTCACCGGTACCTTTGAAAATGTGCTGGGGAGATTCCGCTATGTCTTCAGCGTGCAGTATCATATGCTCCGCTACCTGGATCGGAAGAACAAAGAGGTGAAGGACCTGGAGCAGCGGGTGGAACGGCTGGAAGCTGCCCTGAAGAAATCTGCGAAGGAGGAAGCATGAGATGAGCGAGAAAAAGAGACGTATCATTCAGCTCCTTCCCACCCTTCGCCCGGGGGACGCCATCGGCAACGAAGTCATGGCTCTGGACAAGCTCCTGCGGGCGAACGGCCATGAAACTTTTCTCTGTGCCTGCGAGGTCCTGATCCCGAATCCGCCGGCCCATTGCAGCGTTTACCCGGGGATGCCCGTGACCACGGACGATGACATCATCCTCTACCATCTGGCCACCGGCAGCGCAGACATCCACAACAGTCTGCCGGACCGCAGGGGGCATCTGATCTACCGTTATCACAACATCACCCCGGCCCACTTTTTCCGGGGCTACAGCGATGTGGGAGAGTTTAACAGCATCGAGGGACGGCGCGCCATCCATACCCTGAAGGACCTGCCGGAGCTGGTGATCTGCGACTCTGCGTTTAACGCGCAGGACCTGCGGGAGACGGGCTACACCTGCCCCATGGAAGTCTGTCCCATCATCATGGATTTTTCCGACTATGCGAATGCCGCAGCGGGTCTCACCCCTGCGTCCAAGGGCCCGGATCACATCCCCACCTTCCTCTTTGTGGGAAGAGTGGCGCCCAATAAGTGCCATCACAAGCTTATCGCCGCAGTGGCAGCCTATAAGCGCAAGTACAACGAGCCCATCCGCCTGCGTCTGGCAGGCTCCTGGGGCGGCCTGGGGAATTACCACACGGAGCTGGCGGTTTTTGCCTCCGCCGTGGGACTCTCCGAGACCTCCGGTTTGGGCGACGGGAGTCAGGAAGTGGTGATGACCGGCAAGCTTCCCTTCTCCGGGATCGTGCAGGAGTACTTAAACGCCGATGCTTTTTTGTGCCTCAGTGAGCATGAGGGCTTCTGCGTGCCGCTGCTGGAGGCTATGTACTTTGATCTGCCCATCCTGGCATATGATTCGACCGCGGTTCCCGAGACCCTGGGAGACGGCGGCCTTCTGCTGGATTCCAACGATCCCTACAAGGTGGCGGAGGCCATGCACCGCATCGTGCACGACGACGCCTTCCGTGAGGACTTAAAGCGCAGGGCAAAGGCGCGCCTTACGGATTTTGCCCAGGAAAAAACGGAGCAGCGGATGCTGAAGATTTTGGAAGGAATCTGATTTATGGACAAGGAACTGTGGAAACAGATCACGCCTGCGCGGAAGGCCATCTTCGGTGCCATCGGCCTGGCGCTGCTTCTGTATGTGGCGCTGTGCGCCTGGATCAGCATGCGGGAGGATCCCTACCGGATCACCTTAAGCGTTACTTCCGTTACGGAGCATGCGGCGCTGCCGGAGGGCGACCCCAGGCTGGATGCAGGGAACGGTAAAAATGCGGAAGTCCCGGACTACACCGCCTACGTCATACACATCGAAAATGACGCCAACCGGATGCTCAGCTCCCAGAATGACATGCGGACCTATCTGGTGTGCCGCCCGGCGGATGGCAGCGGAGCATTTACGGAATACACTTCCGACGAGGCAAAGCTCGCGCCCCGCATCGGCTCAGGGCAAGCGGGGGACATCACCTTCTACCTGGATCCTTCGGAACTGCCGGAGGGGACCGAAACCCTGATCTTTGATCTGAAGAGCGGAAAGCAGTATTTTTCCGAGCTCAGCGATTCATTTACGCCGGCCACCGTCCGGTTACATCCCTAAGGAGCATTCATGCTGCGAAAAATCTTTGAAATCTATTCCTACCGCGAGATGATCATCGAGCTGGTGCGCAGGGACCTGCGGGGCCGCTACAAGGGGGCCGTGCTGGGATTCCTCTGGACCTTCATCAATCCTTTGATGCAGCTGCTGGTCTACACCGCCGTCTTTTCCCTCTTCCTGCGGTCGGACATCCAGCAATATTACATCTTCCTCTTTGTGGCCCTGGTGCCCTGGATCTTTTTCTCCAGCTCCCTCACCGGCGGATCCACCGTGATCCTCAGCCAGTCGAACCTGGTGAAGAAGATCTATTTCCCCAGAGAGGTGCTGCCCATCACCTTTGTCACCAGCTGCTTTATCAACATGCTGCTGACCTACATCGTCATCTTCGGCGTGCTCATCGTTAGCGGGTACGGGTTTTCCCTGAAGGCCATGCTCTTCCTGCCACTGGTGTGGATCGTGGAGTATCTCCTGGCCCTGGGCATGACCATCCCCTTCAGCGCCGTCACCGTGTATTTCCAGGACACGTCCCACATCCTGGGCATCGTCTGCATGGCGTGGCAGTTCCTGACGCCCATCATGTACCCTGCCAGCCTGGTGCCCGAGAGACTGCAGTTCCTCTACCGGCTCAATCCCATGTATTCCATCATTGAGATGAACCGGGACATCCTGTATTACAAGCAGATCCCCACAGTGAGCCATCTGGTGCCTTCCCTGCTGGTGGGCGTCTTTTTCCTGATCTTCGGCGAGCTGATCTTTGTAAAGCTCCAGAAGAATTTTGCCATGGAGCTGTAAAAATTCGCGCCGCACCCCGGATCCGCGAAAGCACAGGGAGAGGCGCAGGAGAATACTATGTCACAATATGCCATCGAAGTGGACAATATCACCAAGAGCTTCAAGATCAATTACGATCGGGGGCATCATCTGAAGGATCTCTTTGTCCGCCATGAAAAATCCCGTTCCGAGATCCACCAGGTCCTGAAGGGCATCTCTTTCAAAGTGCCGGTAGGGCAGAGCCTGGGTCTCGTGGGCGTCAACGGCTGTGGTAAGAGCACCACCTTAAAAATGCTCACCCGGATCCTGGAGCCGGACAGCGGCAGCATCAAGATTAACGGCCGCGTCTCCTCCCTGCTGGAGCTGGGCGCGGGCTTCCATCCGGACATGAGCGGCCGGGAAAACATCTACATCAACGCTTCCATCTTCGGCTTGAAGCGGGCGGAGATCGATAAGCGCCTGCAGGACATCATCGATTTTTCCGAGCTGGGAGAATTTATTGACAATCCTGTCAGAACTTACTCCTCCGGAATGTACATGCGTTTAGCTTTCTCCGTGGCCATCAACGTGGACGCGGACATCCTGCTGATGGATGAGGTGCTGGCGGTGGGAGACCTGAACTTCCAGCGCAAATGCCTGCGGAAGCTGAACAACATCAAAAAGGGCGGCGCCACCATCGTCCTGGTGAGCCACGATACCGCCACCATCGCGGACTTCTGCGACAGAGCCATCTGGATCAAGGACGGCCTGGCGGAGGCGGACGGCCCGGCGGAGGAAGTGGCACAGGCCTACATGGACTACATGGACAGTCTGAATCCCGAGGAGGAAGAGGAGCGGAGCTACGCGAAGCTCTTCCAGGACCAGAAGGTGCCCGATGCGCCGGAAGAGATCGATCCCTCCCGGTACAACCCGCCGAAGACCATGGACCCCAACCAGAACCACTTCGGCTTAGGGGACGTGCTCATCACGAAAGTGCGGCTCCTGCGGACCCCTGTTTCCGAGAAGGGAAATCCCGCTTACGTGCCGCAGGAGAGCCTGCATTTTGCCCCCGGGGACGGCATGCGGGTGGAGTATGATTACGTCCGGGTGAACCGGAAAAATACGGAATACGCCTTCGGTGTGGGCTTCAATGCCATGGACAGCTCCGTGATCATGGGTCACAACACCAAGGAGGAGGGCACCACCATCGCAGATATCGGGGACAAGGGCACCATCGCCTTCAACATCCACTCCCTGCCCCTGGCCAAGGGAGAGTACATGCTGAATGTCTCCGTCATCGATGACGTCTACACGCCGGTGGATTTTTACAGATGCTACCTGACCTTCATCGTGGAGGATCCGGCGGACCACGGCATCGGCACCACCTGGGTGAACAGAGAGTGGTACCTGAACGGAGAACCTATCAAATAAATCAGGGGGGAAATCATGGCAGAAAACGGAGAAACCAAGCAAACAGAACTGATCCCCGGCACCTATTATGAAGCATCCCTCCCTGCAGCCATTCAGGCGGCGGCAGAGGAGGAGAAGAGCCACCCCATCCGGGGCAGGATCCGGCAGGCGGTGGTACGGGCGGCAGAGCCCGCGCTCCTGTATCAGGAGCAGGTAAACCGCACCACGGCGGAGGTCTTAAAGAGCCAGCAGGAGACCGTGGGCACCCTGGAAAAGATCGCCTCGGCCCACAGCAAGGCCATCAAGGCAAATCAGGTCAATGCCCAGAAGGACGCTCAGGCGGCGGCAGATGACAGAAATTACCTCCGGCATCAGATTGACGTCCTCAAAGAGACCCTCGCAGCCGAGCAGGATGCCCGCAGCGAGCTGCAGGAAAAATGCGAGCGCCTGCAGGCACAGAAAAATGCGCTGGAAAAGCGGGTGACGGATCTGGAAGCAGGGCAGGAAGCCCTCTCGGAGCAGGGAAAAGCCCAGGGTGAGCTCATCGAAAGGATCCGGGCGGAGATCGTCCAGCTCCGGAACTTTATCGCCATGATGAACGGCAACCAGGGCGGTTGATGGCAGGCCACCGGGAAAGCCCGGCAGCATAGCCGGCCACGGCAGGAAATCCCGGAGCGCGGCCCGGCCGGGGCAGGAAAGCCCGGGAGCGCGGCCATCCCACGGCAGGAAAACCGAAAGCAAAAAAGGAACAGAAGATATGAGTAACGCAGCAAATGACGTCGATGTCAGAGCCATCATGGAACGCATCAAGGCAAACGCAGAGGGGCGGTCCGAGGAAAAGACCGTGATCCCCGAATTCGTGGGACCGGAGCACCAGCGTATCTTCAATGTCCGCGTCCTGGAGCGCTGCATCGACAGAGTGAATAAAAACTGGGATGTGAGCTCCAGCTTTTCTTCCCCGGGAGGGAATCCCGTAAAGCGGCTCTTGAAAAAGATCTGCGACAAATGGATGCGCTTTTTCCTGTACAAGCAGAACGCCTTCAACGACGGCGCCAATAAGTCCCTGACCCAGTTCTACAATTTCGTGGTGGAGTCGGAGCTGCGGCGCTGCAACGAAGAGGAAAACGGCGGCATCTCCGAGAACCTGGAGCAGGTCTTCCTGGACCAGGAGCGCCGCATGGCGGATCTGGGCAATCGTCTGGCAGCAGCTGAGGCGGAGCACGAGAGACTGACGAAGCGGCTGAGTGACCTGGCGGAGCAGAACGGGGAAAAGGCATGAGTGAAGAAACGAAACGGACCGCAGACAGGGATCTTATGCGGGAGATCCGGGGGCGGGCGGCCGGCAGAGGAAAACAGGTGCAGATCCCTGGTTTTGTGGAAGGAAAGGAACGGGACCGCTTTGATCCCGGCGCCCTGGAGGCGGGGCTCCAGATCGCGGATGCAAACCGGGACCTGACGACGAGTTTTGCTTCCCCCGGCGGAAATCCGATCAAGCGGCTCCTTAAGAAGATCTGCACGAAGCAGATCCGCTTTCTGATGTACCGGCAAAACGAATTGAACGATGCGGCCGATCAGGCCATGGAGCAGCTCTACAGCTATGCCGTGGAGGAGGAGCTGCGCAGGAGCGCCGCGCCTTCAGGGCAATCGATCCCCTTTGCCGCAGAGCAGGTGATCGCTGCGCAAAACGGGCTCATGGAGCAGATGGAGCGGCAGGCGGACGCCCTGGAAGAAGCCAACCGGAAGCTGGCGGAGCAGCTGGCGAAGCTGGAGCGGGGCGAAGCGGCAGAGCCCCTGCAGGAGACCGGTAAGAAGGACAAAATCTGCTTTGTCTGTCAGCGCTACGGCGACGAGGTAAACGGCGGCGCAGAGATGCTTTGCATGTCCCTGGCGGAGCGTATGGTGCCCTATTACGACGTGGAGGTCCTGACCTCTACCGCCACCGATTACATCACCTGGAAAAACGAGTACCCTGTGGGCACCGAGGAGCTGCGGGGCGTGACCGTGCACCGTTTTTCCGTGGACCGGGAGAAGGATCCCGCGGAATTCAAAGTTCTGCATGACCGCTTCCTGACGGAGGGCATCTCCGAGGTGGAAGAGTGGGAGTGGCTGGAGCTCCAGGGCCCCTACACCCCTACCATGATCGATTTTATCCGGGAGAAAAAAGACGACTATGTCGCTTTTATCTTCTTTACCTACCTGTACTACCCCACCGTCATGGGCGTTCCCGAGGTTCCCGGCAAGGCCATCGTCTTCCCCCTTGGCCACGACGAGCCCCCCATCCGTATGAAGATGTTCCGGCAGAATGTTTTTTCCAAAGCGACCGCTTACTTCTTCAATACCGAGGAGGAGCGCCTGCTGGTGCGCAGCCGTTTCGGCGGTTACCGGATCCCGTATCTCACCGGAGGTACCGGACTGGATCTGCCCGAGGGGATCAGCGCAGCGCGCTTCCGTGAAAATTATGGGGATCGCCTGGGGAATGCTCCCTTCATCATCTACATGGGGCGCATTGACGCTTCCAAGAATTGCGGTGAGCTCTTTGATTTCTTCCTGCGGTATAAAAAGGAGCACCCTTCGGACCTGAAGCTGGTGCTGCTGGGCAAGGCACAGATGGAGATCCCGGCGAACCCCGATATCGTGCCCCTGGGCTTTGTCAGCGAGCAGGACAAATACGATGCCCTTGCGGCATCCGATCTCCTGGTGCTGTCCTCCAAGTTCGAGAGCCTGAGCATCGTGGTGCTGGAGGCCATGGCACTCCACCATCCCGTGCTGGTGAATTCCGGCTGTGAGGTGCTGCTGGGACATTGCGTGAAGTCCGATGCGGGCCTTGCTTACAGTACTTACGGCGAGTTCGCAGGCTCCATGGACCTGCTCTTAAACGACCCGGATCTGCGGGACCGCATGGGGGAGAACGGCGTCGCTTACGTCCATGAGAATTACCGCTGGGATACCTTTGTGGGCAGGATGCGGACCATGATCGAGCTTGTTAAGACCAGGGCGACCAAGGCATAAAGAGATCCTGTTTGCAGGATTGCGAGAGTTGCGCAGCAACGAAGCAATCCGATGGGATTAAATATCTGGAGAGATTTAAATGAGAATCGTGCAAATGCTCCCGTCCCTGGGCTATGGGGACGCCATCGGGAATGATGTGCTGGCGCTGGACGATGCCATGCGTGAGGCGGGATACGACACGGCCATCTATGCCGTCAATATCGATGAGCGCCTTTCGGGGGACCGGATCCACCCGGTGTCGGAATATGTGGATGCTCCGTCCACTACGGTGATCTACCACCTGTCCATCGGCGATGCGCTGAACGACTACGCGGCTACCCTGACCGCCAGACTCCTGATCATTTATCACAACATCACACCCCTCCACTTCCTGTATCCGGAGTTCCCCTTCCCGCTGTCCTACGCCCTGCGGGGACGGGATCAGATGCGGGCCCTGGGGAAAAAGGCCGTCGCCGCTTTCGGAGACTCGGATTACAACCGGCGGGAGCTGGTGGATGCGGGCTACACCTGCCCCACGGAGGTGCTGCCCATCCTGATCCGCTTCCCGGACTATGAAAAAACACCCTCCGCGGAAGTGATGGAACGGTACAAAAATGACACAGCCGTCAAGGTGAACTTCACCGGACGCATGAGTCCCAACAAATGCATCCACGATGTGATGGCTGCCTTTGCCTACTATCAGAAGGCTGTGAACGAGGATTCCAGGCTCTTCCTGGTGGGCTTCCATACCGAGACCAGGCCCTACTATCCGGCGCTGAAGCGCTACGAAGAGCAGCTGGGTGCCCGGAACATCCTTTTCTCCGGTCACATCCCCTTTGACCAGATCCTGGCCTACTACCGCAGCTCCGATGTCTTCGTCTGTCTGTCGGAGCATGAGGGCTTCTGCGTGCCCCTGGTGGAAGCCATGTACTTTGGGATCCCCATCATTGCCTACGACTGTGCTGCGGTGGGAGAGACCCTGGGGGACGGCGGGCTCCTGCTGCAGGACAAATCCCCTGCGGTGGTGGGAGAAGCCATAAATCTCGTAATGACGGATGACGCGCTCCGGCAGACCCTCATCGAGAAGGGCAGAGAGCGACTGAAATACTTTGACAATGCGCGCATCAAAGCGCAGTTCCTGGGGTATCTGAAGAAGTATCTGTAGTCGGGATCCCGGCGAAAAGGTCCGGGTGCCGGAGCAGGCCCCGGGGACCTGAGAGAAAACAGGTAGCCCCGAAGTGAGCGGGACAGGAAAGGACGAGGCGGACCGATATGAAGATCGTACAGCTCCTCCCCGAACTGAATTACGGAGACGCGGTGGGAAACGACGCCGTCGCCCTGCACGAAGCCATGTGCGCTGCCGGGTATGAGGCGGAGATCTACGCGGAGAAGATCGACCATCGCCTGACGGACAGAGCCTTTCATACCATCGATGAGTTCCGGGATTCGGAGCATCTGGTGGTGCTCTATCACCTGGTGCTGGGGAACAAGATGAACTACCTGGTGGCATCCTTACGTGCGAAGGTGATCCTGATCTACCACAACATCACGCCCCTGCACTATCTCTACCCCGAGTATTCCTTTGCGGACAGCTATGAGCTGCGGGGGTTTGACGATGTGCGTGCCCTGCGGAGCAAGGCATCCGCCGTTTTCGCGGTGTCCGAATACAACCTGAAGGGCCTGCGCCGCTGCGGCTTTACCTGCCCCATGGAAGTGCTGCCCATCCTCATCCGCTATGAGGACTATGCCGCGGATCCCGCACCTGCTGTCATGGAGCGCTACCGGGACGACCCGGCGGCCAAGGTGCTTTTTACCGGCCGCGTGAGCCCCAACAAGTGCTTCCAGGATGTGATGGCGGGCTTTGCTTACTATCAAAAGGTGATCCATGCGGATTCCAAACTTTTCCTGGTGGGAAAGTATGCCGAGGACAGACCTTACTACCCCGCGCTCCGGGCCTATGCGGATCATCTGGATGCGGAGGGGATCCTCTTTACGGGGCACATCCCCTTTGACGAGATCCTGGCCTACTATCGCTGCGCGGATGTCTTCGTATGCATGTCGGAGCATGAGGGCTTCTGCGTGCCTCTCATCGAAGCCATGTACTTCGGCGTCCCCATCATCGCTTACGATTCCTCCGCCATTGCGGAGACTCTGGGAGGCACCGGGATCCTGCTTTCCGACAAATCCCCCGCCACCGTGGGAGAGGCCATCGACCTGCTCCTGACGGACTCTGCCCTGCGCAGGGACATCATTGAAGGGCAGCGGCAGCGGCTGAAGGATTTCGACAATGAAAAGATCAAGGACAGATTTTTGGAATTATTGAGAAGATATGCTTAATGCGCGCGTTTCCGTACAATTGCAGAGAGTGATCGGTCTCCCGAAGGAGCGGGATCTCCTGGGAGATCTGGCAGGCGGCCTGGGGGTCGCCTTTTGCGCTGTCATGGGCGCGGCGCCGGAGCAGGGATTTGTGACCTTTTCGGTGCTGTTTTCCCTGACCTGGCTCTTCCTGCTGGAACTTTTAAAGCGCTTCGGCGGGGGCAGCAACGGGCTCCTGCGGAAGGTATCCGCTTCCCTGGCTCCCTTTTGCCAGATGGGCAGGTACTGGCCGGTCTTTTTCTTTGTTTCGCTGGTATCCGGTCAGGAGACCTCGCGCTGGTGGCAGAGCATCTATGTGAGCGGCTGGGGCATGAGCGGAATCCTCAGAGCGATTTATGTGTTTTTTGCGGGGAATCTGCTCCTGCTCCTTTTGGAGTGCATCGGCAGACTCTTCGGACTGGGCGATGCGGCTTCGTCGGGCGCAGATCCCGGGAGTGAAGGACCGCTCTCCATCCTGCGCCTGTCCGGCAGAGATGCTATGCTGGGAGAAATCCTGGCGCTTGTGATCTTTGGTGCGCTCTTTCTGCGGCGCTTTTTCGATACCTCCATGATCACGGAACTGGCGCAGGTGCTGGGCTGGTGGGATCAGATCGAGAAGATCACCCGGATCCTGTTCCGGGTGGGAATGTGTGTGGGGATCCTGAGTCTGGGAGCCCTGGCAGAGTCCGCTGTTCGAAGCGGGGAAGGGAAGGCGGCCTCCCCTGCGGATGCGCAAAAGCAGGTGAAAGAGCATGCGGCTTTGGCGCTGG
>JAILAF010000082.1 GCA_024681775.1 Lachnospiraceae bacterium | reverse complement strand
ACAACTTTTCTTGCCATTTTGTTTTCCTCCAAATTCGTTACAAATGCGTGGTTTTTCGGTTCAAAAGAATGATTGTTATTATTTTGTCAAACCGACAATTCGATTGTAGCATAGGGCCTATTCGATTGCAATTCTTTTTTCGGAACGTTTCCGACAGGATTCGGAAAAAAGTGAACGGGAGCGCTCACCCGAGACAACGAATCCGAAAAAAATACAGGGAGGCGGATGCACTGCCTCCCTGCGACCTTACTTTCTATATGGAATTGTCAGGTTCGGTCAAAGATCAAAGGTTGCCAGCAGATTGGTGAACTCCTCGGAATCCGTGAAGCCCTTCAGGATATCCTTACGGCTATTGCCACCCTCAATCTGGTCTAACCAGTGCTGCAGCTCTTCCGCATCAGCGTGTCTGCCGAGCACTGCTTCATAGCAATCGGAAATGAATTCCGCATCGGTTCTATCTCTCTGCTGATACTCAGGGGAGAAGAAGAAGTTCTGGGGGATGTCTCTGGGAGAAATTTTTTCCTCCGGCTTACCGTCCCTGCCAAACTTCATCAATTCCATCCAGCCGTAGAAACCGTCCCACTCGGGCTCGCGGTTCAGAACCTTGGTGTACATATGCTCCATGAAGGAACGCATACCGGGCGACAGGATGGTGCCGTCGGGATACAGTCCGCCGTAGTCAAGCCCCCATGCATCAAAGTTTGCCTCACCCTCGGGGCTGTTGACAAAACCAGCCAGCACCTGGTCGAATGTCATGCCTTCGCGCATCTTTGCCGCCCAGGCTGCCACTTCCTCTTCCTCGGGCTCACGGAGCAGAACGACCTGATACATCAACGTGACCAGATCCTCATAGGAAAGCTCCTTGTCCAGGATCTCCTGGCTGTTGAAGAAGCCGTAGAGGATGTTGGCGATACTCATGGAGTGGTTCGCCAGCAGCTCTTCCCAGTATGCCAGACCTTCGTCGTCTGCTTCTCTGCCGAGGAGCTTCAGGTACAGGTTCTTAAGGAACTTCGCTTCCTGAGTGACCTTCTCTGCCACGAAATAGGTACTGAAGGAATCCACGTGTGCCACGATCCTGCCGTCAAAGCTGTCGCCTGCGAACTCATACACCTGCTCCAGGGTTCCGTCCGCCTTCACGTGCCAGAGCACGGGTGCGGTAAATCCGGTGACGCCGTCAATGTAAAGATTGATGGTGGTGCCGGGTTGAACCTTCTCGCCTTCGGAGATCAGGGAAATGCTCAGAGCGAAAATGGTGGTATCCGTATCACCGTAAAGGGAAAGGGCCTGCTGCACATCCGCTGCGGTGGAAGGTCTCACGAAGGGGAATGCATCCTCGGGAAGTTCCTCTGCGCCCAGATCCACGGTGATGACTTCATCATCCACCACTTCCTGGGTACCGTGAACGAACTCACCCTCTTCCGACTCGTGGAGAAGATTGGTAAAGGACTCGCCCTCGTAATCACTGCCGCTGATCCATCCCTCGAAGGGATCCAGGGGAGCGACAAATTCACCATGCTCCACCACTACACCGGGTTTATTCATCGCCGCATAGAGGTCTGTAGGATATCCCGGATTGTCCACAGGCATATTGTCCTCGGAAAGGAGTTCATGGTCATAGGTGGTGAACATGCAGGCACCGTTTAAGGTGATCTTGCCCTTGTAAGTATCGGACAGGGACAGACTCATCACATCGCCGTTGACGGTCAACTGAGCATTCGTGCTGTCAAAGGCCGTGATGGGAACACCGTCCTGATCTCTGATCAGGCTGACGGTTCCCGTATCCGGATCGGGGTCACCGGCCCATACGACTTCGGAAGTGCCGATGGCCGTATAACGGATATTGCCATTTATTGTTACATTTCCGCAGGAGACACTGAGGTTTCTCAGGTCAGTGTTTATAACATGCGTTTTACCGTCATCTACCTGCAACTTATCTGCAGAAGTGGGAAGCAGATCGAGTTCTTCCGGCTCTCCGTAGAGCAGGAAATGGGTAGGACGATTTTCTTCCTCACGGCTGCCGCCCCATTCCTCATCGGTGATCCAGAACCATTGCCAGTAGCCGTTGGACAGGATGGGATATCCGTCCGCATCATACTGTCCGATGCTTCTCAGGGGAGATTCGGTCAGGTTTTTCACAATGTGGTTGGGACATGCCAGTTCCTCTGTCCAACGCATCCCTTCAAAATTGACAGGTGCGTTCGCGTCCTCAAAGTAATATGCCTTGTCCGCATAGTCGTGCTCTACCTGTACACCCCATTGGGTTGTGTAAGGCACCATGTCCGTAAACCCATACCAGTCCAGACGGACTCTTCCGTTCATGTACCCGCTGTTGGATACTTTTCCCAGACTGAGAGGTTCAAACATAAAATCCTGTCCTTCACAATTACACCTTGCGGTAAGGGTCGCAGAATTTTTTAATTTGGCGTCAGCCTGCCCATGAATGGTATCGTCATAGTTGCTCCAGTTGAAAGCCGGCGCTTCCGAATCCGTATCCAGGGTCAGCGTGCCGGTACCGGAAATGACCACCTCGCCGGTGTCCATGATCATCTGGATCGCGGGACCGTCAAAGTTTTCGCGGGTCAGGATATTTTCTCCCACCAGCACGAGATGGAAATTCTCAATGTCGTGAATATCGAAAAACGGGCCATCCTGATCTGCCGTCCGCTCCCACACCAGATCCGTCAGGGTAAGGGTCTTTGTGGTGGGATTCCAAACGATGTCAGCGGTGGTCTCGCCGGTGAGGATATCCAGCTTCTGAGCCGCAGCATTTACATCGATGTACATCGCTCCGGTGTCCTCACCAATGCCGATGCAGTGGTACGGCTCCTGATGCTCTACCGCCGCCTCCGCTCTTGCAGCCGGCCAGAGGCCCGCCAGGAGGAAGGCTGCGGTCACTGCCAGCAGGCCTGCTCCCAACCGGAATCCTTTCCCGGCTTTTCCAAAAATATTTGCCATATGGTCTCTCCTTTCTCCCCGCTCGTCCGGCTCCGGACAAACGGCAATTCGCATAGAAAAATTGTAGCGTTTTCGCCGTCAAAATCGGTACGCTGAGAGCGGACTGTGGATCATACGCGTTTCCGAGAAAACCACAAAAAACGCCGTCTTTCGGGGCATTCCCAAAAGACGGCGTACTCAGGTTTCGAAAAAATTAAGATTTGCTCACCCCATCAGGGTGCGAAGGTAGAGAAAGCCAAAGATCACGTGCGCCAGGAACAGGAGCCATGCACCGCACAAAAGGGCGTTCCGGAGGTTGGGGGCTGCACCTGCGCGTGCATCCCGGGCGGGTGTGGTCTCATCCGCAGCCTTGGGCGCGGTCACCGCTGTCGCTCCCTGCAGCCCTTCCAGCTCCAGCAGTCGCAGGAGGGCTGCCAGCCACCACAGAAGCATACCGCACATCATGGGCCAGAGAAAGTCGCCGTGGCTGAGCTTCACGCCACCCTCCCCCAGCAGGGCCGCCTCCAGGAGGCCGATGCCGTATCCCACGAGGGCCAGTCGTCCCATGGCATTTTCCAGGAACCATTTTCCGGAGAGGAGCAGTATATAGATCGGGAACGCCATTCCGCAGAGGATGGACAAAAGGACGTTATCAGAAAAGAGGCTCCATACCTCCATCCAGCTTGTTACGGTAAATCCGCCATCGGAGCCGTAGCTGCCGCCCCACATAAAGTAGGCCAGGAACTGCAGCAGGATGTAGACCAGAGCCGGCACGGCGCACAGGAGCATCCGCAGGCACTCGGCAAAATACGCCTTTCCTTCTTCCTTCCGGGTGCATTTTGCGATCCAGCGCACCAGCATGGTAAAGGCCACCGCCGGCACGAACATTTCCGCAAAGACAGGCTTTGCCATGGCAGACAGGAACAACATCACCGTCAGCAGGATCCGGTATTTTTTCACATCCCGTTCTACGGGGAAAAAGAGGCCTTCCTTCCCCTCCTCCGTCACGGCCCACAGGTCAACCACCAGCGCAAAACAAAGCATGGCAAAGGGGCGCACTGCCATGTGCGTGGGATTGTGCAGCGGGTTCATGGAAAAGATCCCGGAAAAACGCTCTCCCGCATCCCAGAAATCCACATAGATCCCCTGGACCAGGGAAAAGCTGAAGGAGATCAGTGCACTCATAAGGGGGCTGACACCCAGGTTCCTGCGCTCTGCATATCGCCTGATCAGATCATAGGTCACCAGATACCCAAGCGCTGCGAAGAAGCCGCTGACCAGGCCGGCGCCGTTTGCCAGAGGCACGCCGCAGACCTTGTACAGGAAGAGCACCGGCAGATGCCACATGCAATAGGGCACCTCCTTCCAGCCGCTTAGGAATCCATCCTGCAAAAAGCCCAGGATATACACATACACATGGCCGTTTACATCGGAGAGAGGGTTCGCGATCTCCTGCATGACGGTGCGGTACAGCAGGGCAAAGAGCACCGCCGCGGGGAGCAGCATTGTGAAGTTTTCGTATTTCTTCCTGTTCATAAACCCTCCGGGTACTTGCGATTTTCGTTTGAATTCCTCATAATGAGGGGCAGGGCAAGGGGACATCCCCCGCCTGCAGTTTGATCCGATCGATCATCGGAAGGAGGCCTTCCTTGGATAGTATCAAAAAGAATCTATGGCTCATCATCACGCTGGCGGTATTGATCGTCTTCGTTGCGATCCCGCTGCCGCCCTCGGACCTGCTCCTGCGGATCACCTATGAGGATCCGGGCACCGGCGCCATGCAGCTCTACTACGGTACCGATGCAAACCCGGGACTGTCGGACGCACAAAGTGTCACAGGTGTCATTTCTCCCGAGGAGCAGTGCATCACATTCCGTCTGGACCGCTCCCTTGCGGGACACCTCACCGCCCTGCGTTTCGACTTCCCCCACACCGACCAGATGATCGTGCTGAAGGACGTTGCCTTAAGCAGCGGCGGAACGGTGCAGAAGTCCTACCTGTCCTGCGACTTTTTCAGCGAGACACGCTGCACGGAGCTGCGAAATGTGCACATCGACCGCGTGCCGGCACAGAGCGAGACCGTCTTTGTGACCACCGCGGATGACCCGTATTTCTTCTTTTCACAGGAAGCATTGCAGGAGCTGCAGGGGTGTTACTCCTCCCGCAGAGGCACCCGGCTTTTCGTAGCGCTCCTGGTGCTGGCAGGAATACTCCTTGCACGGAGAAAGGTTTTCCCGGATGGAGCCCCGCAGTGACGGAATATCGGTTTTCTATCAAGTCTTCATTATACGCAGGAAAGAAGGAGGGAGCAAGTAGCGTCCCTCCTTCTTTGTCTCATTTCCTCTTCCTTTTGCCTATACGGACATTCTGTCACAGATCCGTCAGTGAAGTTCTATTTCCACCCCGGTAAGGTCCAGGGCCCTGACTGCCTCCTCTTGCGAATAATCGATGGACAGTCGCCGGAGCCTGGGGATCTCCCGCAGAACCGTTATGTCCTTAATGGCATCCTGGTTGATGCTTAAGGAATTCAGGTACTTACATTCCTTTAAAAGAGACAGATCCGTGATACCGGTGCCCTGCACATCCAGGAAGGAAAGGGCACGGAAGCGCTGCACCCCCTCCAGGGAGACGAGGCAGGGACTCTGGGAGATCATCAAAGCATCCATGTCCCGCAGGACCGTCAAGGGCTCCAGATTCTCCAACCGGTAATTGAAGATCTCCAGTTCATAGAGTTTTTTCAGGGTCGTGATCCGTTCCACATCCTCCGCATCCGCATTGGAAACGCGAAGCATTGTGAGATTCGGCATATGATCCAAAAAGGAAAAATCCGACACGGGATTGTCCAGCAGATCCAGGATCTGAAGATTGAGATCCGACAACGGTGTCATATCTTCCACATTGTTCCCTCGAAGCTTCAGGCTTCGGAGTTTTCGATTTCCCCGGAGCTGCGTCAGGTCATCCACCTGATTTCTGGTCAGATCCACAATGTCGAGGTTCTCTGTTCCTTCAAAGAAGCTGAGGTCCTCTATGGAATTATGGAACAGGTTCACTGCTTTCAGCTTCGGATATACAGACAGGTCCGACACGGTCTCCAATCCCTGATTGCACAGAACCAGATTGATGAGATTGGGAAATTTCTCCAGATCCGATAGATCCGCCGGCTCCATGGGCGCCAGTTCCTCGTCGCAAAGGGCCCAGTTATCATCATGGAATTCCTTATGCTGTTCCCAGGAGGCAAAGGTCCTGTCACCGCAGAGAACGAGGGTGGTAACGTAGCTCAGATCCTCGGGATAAATGGGCCCCTCCTCCAGTCCCGGAACGCTTTTCCGCACTGCAGCTTCGACCTGGGGATTGGAAAATGTGACGGGTCGCACCCACAGATGGCCCCGGCCCCTTACCAGGAGTCCCAGGAGTATCCCTGCGATCAACAGGCATCCCGTCAGGCCGCCGAAGACACGCAGCCTCATCCTGCGACGACTGCAGCCAAAGCGTTTTAAACATATCAGTTCCCGGTCCAGGTCCGTCACCGTCGCGTAGCGTTTTTCCGGATCAAAGGAAAGACAACGGCCGATGATGTACCGCACCTCCTTAGGGAGTCCATCCCAGGCGGCGCCTTCCGCCATATAATCTCCCGTCAGCAGATAAAGGAAGAGAACGCCCAGTGTGTAAATGTCCGTCCGTACAGTCGTCTGGCGGAAGCCGAACTGCTCCGGCGCCGCCGTCACACGGGTGCCCATGTAAAAGGTGTCATGCTCCTCCCCTTCCTTGTATTCACGGAGACTGTCAAAATCAATGATCTTACAGCTCCCGTCCGGACAGCGCAGAATATTGGATGGCTTCAGATCCCGGTGTACCAGCGGCGGCTCCTGTCGATGCAGTTTTTTGACCTCACCCAGCACAGAGCGCAGCAGGTCGACGGCCTCCGAAAGAGGCAGTCCCTCTCCTTCCGCGCCCCCTTCCCGAAGCCCTCTGTTTTCCACATATTGCAGGAGCGTCACGCCTTCATAGTACGGACGGATGAGATACTCAAGGGAGGTAGCTTCCTCCCGCCTATAGATCAGATCCTCTTTCGTTTCTCCCAACACCAAAAGAAAGCAGTATTCCGTCTCCAGGGTCCGAAGCCCCCTGAGATCACTGCTTTCCTTGTAAATTCGTTTTTCTTTTGTATCGCGGCGCTCCAGGAGACAGACGCGTCTGTTCTCCCGACAGGACAGCACCGACAGAAGGACATAGTCTCCGGACAGCTCCTCCGGCAGAGGATCCACCTGATACTGCCGGTCAAAACTTTTGTGTAATTCCGCCATGAGGTCTTTTCCTGCTGTCTCTTCCATGGTCATCCTTTGTTTTCATTACCGGAGAGGATCCCGGCCTCACCCAGATCTTCCAGGAACTCATCCACCACGGACAGCGCCAGGCCTTTGCTGGCACAGAAGAGAATGGCGGCATCCCGTCGTACCTTCGGATAGAGGGTTCCCAGGCCGCCCCGCCTCAGCAGGAGCTGCAGCTCCTCCGGCGTCAGATGCATGGCCAGTCCGATCCGCAGCAGGGTATCTCTGGAAGGCGCCCGTTCCCCGGCAAACACCTGATAGGCGTAACTCTTGCTCAGAAGCGATTCCCGCACCACCTCAGACATTTTCAGACCATGCTGCTCCAGGAGCTCGGAGAG
The DNA here is from genome assembly GCA_024681775.1 of Lachnospiraceae bacterium. Lineage (GTDB taxonomy): Bacteria > Bacillota > Clostridia > Lachnospirales > Lachnospiraceae > AC2028. The sequence goes on along the minus strand of JAILAF010000082.1, from coordinate 782 downwards.
ATATTCCGGCAGTTTCTTGTTGTCAAAAACAGATTCCCCGTCGGGTCCCTTGGGGGGATTCCGCAGGATCTGCTCGGCCCGCCGGGGATTCTCCTCAAACAGTCTGAGCAGTTCGGTTGTATTCAGGTTCTTTCCATCCATTGCGATCAACCATCCTCTATGTATTCGGAGTACTCCCGCAGATCCGCGCAAAAAAACGTCCCGGCTCTGCCATTCTCCGCAATAAACCTAGATTATCTTACCATGGATGAAAAAAAGAATGGTCTGCCGTCAGCAGACCATTCTCTCACAGCAGGTACGGGGCTTATGCCTCGGGCTCGATGAGTCCGTAGGTGTTGCCCTTTCTCTTGTAGACCACGTTCACCTTATCGGTCTCCGCATTCATAAATACGAAGAAGCTGTGGCCCAGGAGCTCCATCTGCACGCATGCATCCTCGGGATACATGGGCTTAATGTCGAATTTCTTGGAACGGACGATCTTGATCTCCTCCTCGTCCTCGTCGGCTTCATCGGGAAAAGCTGCGCTGAGGCCGCCGCTCTGGTGCTTATCCACCAGCTTGGTACGGTATTTCTTCAGCTGTCTCTCGATGATCTCCTCCACCAGATCAATGGAGACGTACATATCACTGCTCACCTGTTCGGAGCGGATGATGGTTCCCTTCACGGGGATCGTTACCTCGATCTTCTGCTGATTCTTCTCTACGCTCAGCGCCACATGCACTTCCGTATCAGGCGTAAAATACTTTTCCAGCTTACCGATCTTGTCCTCTACTGCACTCTTC
>JAILAF010000077.1 GCA_024681775.1 Lachnospiraceae bacterium | reverse complement strand
CTGCCTTCTCCCGGAGCCGTGTGGGGGTGTATTTTCTCTTATCCCCCATCCTGCTTTTTTCCTCGGCCATGATCTCTCATCTGGATCTGTTCTCGGTGGTGCTGCTCCTTCTGGGCATCCGGGCGCTGTTTCGGAAGAAATACCCGCTGGCGATCCTCTTTTTTGCCTGCGCCTGTGCCTTTAAGCCCTTCGTGCTCTTAAGCATCGCTCCCATATTGCTGTTGCGGGAGAAGCGGATCCATATCCTGCTTTTGTCCTTCGCGGGAGTGGTAGCAGGCGTTCTGCCCCAGGCGCTGCTCTACGGCAGGGATCCGGGCTATCGGGAGATGAAGGCCTTTTTCAGCGAGAAATTCTTTTTCATGCAGCGTTTCTTTGCTGCGGGCGTGCCCTTTGAACGGAACTTCTTTGCAGGTACCGGCAGCTATTTTGTGATCCTCTTTTTCGTAATCTGCCTCATGGCCTATCTGGATAATGGCAAACATGCGGCGAAGTATTTTGCCTTCCCCTGCTATGTGTGGCTGAGCTTTTTCGCCTTCGTGCAGTGGCATCCCAACTGGATCCTGCACCTGGCGCCCTTCCTGGTGCTGCTCCTGCCCTACATGGGGGATCTGATGGTCTGGAGCATCCTGCAGACCGCCTTCTCCGGTGCCTATATGCTGATCTCCACCATTGCCTGGGCGGGGTACTATGATGTGACCATGGTCAATTACGGGCTTCTGGAAGGGGTGCTGCCCCATCCGATCGAGGAGAACAGTCCCCTGCTTCCTGCGAATATGCTTTCCGGCCTCCTCCCGGGAATGCCCATCACGGATATTCTTGCCTCCGTGGGTCTGGGTGTCGCGGCAGTGCTGGCGCTCTATATCTACCATGAGACGAAGGCAGCACCCGTGCGCCGCAGGCAGGAGAGCGCCGCCCTCACCGCAGGCTACGTACTGATCTATGTCCTTCCCATCGTCGCCTTCGCAGGCTATGCGGTGGTGTGCGGATTTGTGGGGGGATGATTCGACCTGCAGCCTTCGAGAGATCCGGAAACGCAAAACGACCGAAAGCTTTCGCTTCGGTCGTTTTTTTTGTATCATCGCCCCTGCAATCAGGGGCTGTGTTTGCAAAAGAGGAGATTTGCCGAGGATAAGATCATTAATGCAATCTGTAGATCACCAGATCCGCCACGGAAGCGATTACTTCGTATCCGGCCTCTCTGCAGCGCATCTCGGTATCCGATCCCGGGATCACGCCGATGTAGCCGCTCCGGAGCTGTGCAAAATGCTCCGCCACATAATCGGCTGTGCAGAGGTTGATCCCATAGCCCGCAGGCAGTGCGTAGTACAGTTGCCAGCGCTGGATGGTAAGGTCCTCTCCCGTGTGATCGGAGATCATCCAGATCACCGTATTGTCAAAGGAAAGCTGCGACTTGTCCACGGAGGGGAGGGCGGAGAGTTCTTCCTCCAGATCTTCATATTCCGTGAAATGCACCAGATAGTTGCGGATGATTCCCTCGGCGGGTGCTGCGGCCGGTCCCCGATCTGTTACGGGCCGCGCATAGGGAACCGCAAAAAGGTAAGGATCCGCTTCCTTCGCCCGGATCACGGTCATGGGAAGGAAGGCAGCGATCAGGACCAGGGTGACGACGGCGGAGGGGAGATACTTCCTGAGTTTTGCAGGGAGTGCTTTGCCATCCTGCGCCTTGTCCGTTTCGGGTACTGTCTGACTGTCATGGGCGGCGTCTGTTCCACTCTCCGGAGCGGTGTGGTCCCCCGCATCCACGGAAACAAAGCAAAGAAGCACCGCCGCGATCAGTGCCAGGGTATGTCGCCCGCCCTGGGGAATGCGGTACATCAACAGGTCTGCGCCGAAAAAGCCGGCATTCAGGAGCAGGATCTGGAGCTGAAGACCCAGGCGGAAAGCGGCTCGATCATCCTGCCCGGCGGCCTGTCCGCCCGCAACCGTATCCTTCACGGCGCCCTGTCCGCCTGCAGCCTGATCCTGCGCCGCAATCTCCTCGGAAGTGGCGGTTGCCGCGCCCTTCTTCCGGGCCAAAATGCAGAGCACGAGGGAGCAGATGCAGCTTGCTGCTTCCAGGAACAGCACCACCAGAAAGCTGAAATACTGTCTGCCGTAGCCACCGCCTCCCGCAAGAGCCGTCCTGCACAGCGCAAGCACCTGGCTTAAGGCATTCCGCAGCTGATGATACGTCCCCGCAATGCCTGCGCCTAGGCCTCCTGAGAACCCTTTGATCCAGTCGGTGTAATACAGATCCTCCAGGTAAGGTGCACTTAAGAATTTTCCGATGAGGGCGTACACGATCACTGTGAAAAGGACTGCCATGGCAGAAATTGCGATCCGGAACGCGCTGCGCTTTTTCCGCAGGATCAGGTAAAGGGGATAGATCAAAAGCAGCAGGTAGTAGGGGCGCATCCAGGTCAGCAGCGCGGCTGTGAGCATGGCGCCCACCGCATGTCTGTCCTTCCCGTCACGCCCGGCACCCACCGTCACAAACGCCATGTAGAGGACCAGCAGCGCAATGAGGTTCATCTCCGGCATGGCGGAGAGGGTAAAGCGGGAGAAAAAGCCGAAGCTGCAATACAGAACGCCGAAGAGCAGCGCCTGCATCCAACGGGGCCGCACCATCCACCCGTAGGCGAAGAGGGAGATGGAGAGAAATACCAGATTGCAAAGGATGGGGCTCAGAAGTCCCCAACCGAAGAGTTTTCCCCAGAGGATCCAGGGAAGAAGGATCACAGGGCTCCAGGAAGCAAAGGACAGATACTGCGCCGTGCTTTCGTTGAAGCCGAAGAATCCCCGGGGGATGCCACAGTTTACGACGCCCTCCGTCATTTTGTAATAGAAGAGCTCATCGTTCCACTCGGAGGCAATCAGGCTCACATCCTGCAATCCGCGATGATCCGCCGCCAGAGAGATGAGTACCGAGATCCAGGGGATCAGGGCAAGCGCTGCTGCCGTGAGCACCCTTTCCCACGGAATCCTGCGGCCCTTGCCTTCATACTCCGGCATAAGTTTTTTATCTTTCCTAAACGAATTCATCTGTTTCGGTATCAATAATATGTTGTAATTGCTCTCTAAATGAAGGAAAATCGTCTTTTAAAGTGCTGAAAACGTCCCCCATTTGTAAGGTCTGATATTTATGTGCTGCAACATCTCTGAAACCGGCAGCAACTTTCCACGGAAGTTTTTTATATTTTTCGCGGGTATCGTCAGTGATGTTCTTAACCAATTCACCAATATTTATAACGGTCATGCAAACAGCTCTTTTGGTCTTTTCATCTCCTTCAAAATCTGCAAGAGTCATATCTCCCAAAAGTTCATCTGCCACATCAATTTCACTGATAATTTTCTTTATAATGGTATAGTCTCTATGCTTCATATATGTCTACCGTCTTTCTGATATCTAACAAAGAGCCTTCGGGAATAGGCGCATGAATCAGATCAACATCTTTTCCGAGCAATTCTTCAAGTTTTATTTGGAGTCCCGATATGGTAAAGAGAGAAACATGCGGCATAAAAAATTCAACAAGCAGATCAACATCACTGTTTTCTGTCTGATTTCCTTCGGCGTATGATCCAAACATTTTTATGCTTTTTACGGGATAACCAATGACTGCTTTGCTGACGCTATCGCGAATCTCGTTTGTGCTTAACATGAACTTCTTCTCCTTTCTGTCGGAATATATATATTATAGGGCATTTTAAGAAAATTTCAAAATATTCCCCAACTGCACAGAAACGACTTTTATTATATCCAAAATACAAACAAAAAATCCCGAAACTCTGTACTCATCACATCAGAGTTTCGGGATCAAAGCTGATGACGGGAATCGGACCCGTGACCTCCGCCTTACCAAGGCGACGCTCTACCGACTGAGCCACATCAGCTTAGTAACCGCTGTCGCATCTCTGCCGCAGTCACAACGGATATATTATCAAACCGATT
>JAILAF010000053.1 GCA_024681775.1 Lachnospiraceae bacterium | reverse complement strand
GCATGGTGGGACAGGGCCACGGCGATCTGCAGCTTCATCCGCATGCCGCGGGAAAAGGCTCCGCAGGCCTTGCGGGAGGGCAGGGAGAAGCGCTTCAGGTAGTCGAAAAAGGCCGTCTCGTCCCAGTTTTTGTAAATGTTTTTCATCATCAGGTTTATGTCCCTGCCGGTCATGAAATCGTGGAAGCCCATCTCATCAAAGACCACGCCCACATCTTCCCGGAGGTAGGCCTTGTCTGCACCCACGTTCTCGCCGAAGAGCTTCACCTCACCGCTGTCCCGGGAGATGATATCCAGGATCAGGTTGATGGTGGTGGTTTTGCCGGCCCCGTTCTGACCGATGAAGCCGCACACGGAGCCTTCCGGCACGGAGAAGCTCACCCGGTCCAGCTGAAAGTCGCCGTAATCCTTCACCACTTCTGCCAGCTCGATCACATTTTTCGTCTCGTCACTTTCCGTCATTCTCATCGTTTTCCCTCAGCCTTCTCGCCATAGATCAGGCGCAGCATCTCCTCCATCTCCTCCAGGGAAATCTTCCCCAGGAGGGCTTTGTCCACCGCCTTATCCAGGAATTCCTCAATGGCGAAGCGCATATTTTCCTTCAGCAGTTCGGTGCTTACGCCCTTCACGAAGCTGCCCTTCCCCACAACGGATTCGGTGTAGCCGTCCCGCTCCAGGTCTTCGTATGCTCTCTTGGTGGTGATGATGCTGATCTTCAGATCCTTCGCCAGGACCCGCATGGAGGGAAGGGCGTCCCCTTCGCGCAGTTCTCCCGACAGGATCTGCTCTTTGATCTGCTCCTCGATCTGCTCGTAAATGGGCACGCCCGAGGAATTGTTGATAATGATATCCATGGATTTTTCCCTTTTTTGCGCAATTGGCGGAAGGTGGCCAGGCCTTCCGGTTGTCATATTGTGTATATTCAATATATACACTTTGGGAACCGAATGTCAACCCTCCTTTCCATAAATGTCTGCAGCATTGATAAAAGGAGCCAGGGAAACCAATGGTGCCGGTTCTCTGACTCCTTTTTTGTTTTCGCTATCCCATGCATCAGGGCCCGCCAAGGATAAAGTACTTCTCCGGCACCGCCACCTTGGTGCTTCCCATATAATATCCGGGGTCTCCCATGATATAGGTGTCCTGATAGATGAGGATCGTATTGCTCACCGTCTTGCCGGTCGCCGTATCGATGTATTTGCTGCCGTTCCAGTCTGCGCCGGGGGAGAATACCTGAAAGGCTTTGGCAATGTCACCGTTGTCCGTAAGACTCGCCTCTCCCAGGATCACGTTCCGCACATGCTCTGCCAGTCCGGCCGAGACGGTATAACTGTAGGAATAAGCCCAGGTTCCGAACCGGCCGGCTCCGCCCTTTTCACAGACCGCATGCTCCACGGTCCGCAGGATCTTCTCGAAATCTCCCGATTCCTCGGTCAGATCCAGATCCAGTGCCCCGGGGTATCCCATCATGGGAGAGGGAAGGTCCGCTTCGATAAAAAATCCCCCGAGCTTTAACAGCTCCCGGATCAGCGGTTCCGTATGGGCATCGTTGGTGCAGAAGAACGCCGTCTGCGTCCCGTAGGTCTCCAGCCACCCGGGCACATGCTCCGTGATGTAGGCCTGGGCTCCCGGAACTCCCACCTCCGTGATGGGATCCGGCGCTTCCTCCATGGCAAAGGTCATGCCGAATTCCTCACAGGCTGCCTTCATGATGGCCACTTCTCTGGCGATGGTATCGTAGGACAGATGGCGCTCAAAGGAGATGTGGACAAAGGTATCACACCCCAGTTCATGCGCGGAGCGTACAATGAGATACCCTCTGGCCACAAAGTCATTGAGCACTACCAGATCCGCCACTTCGCTGATCTCCGGAATGTCCTCGTGCGCCTCCCCGGCGATGCAGATGATATCCGGGCGGATCTGCCGGATCTGCCGGAAGGCCTCCGCGGTTCCGGGTACCGCCTGGTTTACGATGATGGCCTTCATCTTCGGATCCTCTGCCAGGTTTACGATGGTCTGCACCGTAGTGTCATATTCCTCTTCGAAATTGTCCGGATAGATGGCCAGGGTGACCTGTTCCTCGCCATATTTTTCCCGAAAGGCTTCCGCGCCCCGTCTGTCATCCTCGGACTGGGCCATGGACCCGGTCACGATCCCGATGCGGTAGTCCGTACCATCCGGCTCTGTCACCGCAGCGCTCTCTGCCCCGGCGGGATCCGCCCCTGCATCCGTCCCGGGACCGGTCTGTTCCTCTGTGGCTGCAGTAGTATTACCGGGATCCGGCGTCTGCGCGGCCGGCCGGGATCCGCAGGCAGCCAGTGCCAGAGCCATCGCGGCTGCCAGCAGAAGGCTTAAAATCTTCTTTTTCATATGCGCTCTCCTTCTATCCCGTTATCTTCTGTTCTTTTCCACATATCTGGCGGCGCTCTCCATATCCTTCACGAAAACGCCTTTATATCCGCTTCCCAGAAGGGTTTTAAGCTCCCGCAGCTTTTCGGAGGAGGGACTGATACCGATGACCACCGGTGTCTCTCCTTCCCCTGTACTGCCCGGGGCCTTTGCATCGCGGGAAGTCTCCTTGCTGCTTGAAATCTCCTCCACAAGGGCGGGATTTAAGAGCCTGCGCAGGACTTCTTCCAGTGCCCGGTACATGACGGGTTTACTCAGATAATCCGCAAAACCCTCCCGCAGGTAGTTCTCCCGGGCTCCCACGATGGCATCTGCCGTCAGGGCCACCACGGGTGTATCATCCGCCAGATGCTGCTTGCGCAGGATTTCCAGGGTCTCCACTCCCGACATGCCGGGCATCATCTGATCCAGCAGGACCAGATCAAAGCGCTCCTCCTGCATAAGAGCGAGGCATTCCCGGCCGGACTCTGCTGTGGTCACCTGAATCTTCGTCTCCTCCAGAAGCGAGGAAATGACCTCCAGGTTCATCTCGTTGTCATCCACCACCAGCAGCCGGGCCTTCGGTGCGGTAAAGGTTGCACTGTAGTTCTCCTGCTGATCCTGCAGATCCGCCAGTTGGACAGCAAAATCTCCGATGGGAGCCGGATCGATCACCCGCTGCTTCATCCGGGCAGTGAAGGTCGTTCCCTCCCCATATACGCTGGCCACATCGATGCTGCCCTCCATCATCTTGAGGAGCTGCAGGGTGATGTTCAGCCCCAGACCGGTTCCCTCTACTTTTCTGTTCCGGTCCTCCTCCAGCCTCTGGAAAGCACCGAAGAGCTTGGCCCGGTCCTCCTCCCGGATCCCGATGCCCGTGTCGGCTACGATGATCTGCAGCATGCCGGATCCGGATTCAAAGGAAACATCCACGGTGACGCTCCCTTTCTGGGTATACTTGATGGCATTTCCGATGAGGTTCAGCATCACCTGCCGGACCCGGATCTCATCTCCGCACAGAAGCGACGGGATCTCCGGGGATACCTGCAGATGATATTCCAGTCCCTTATCCCGCGCTCTTTCCCTGGTCATGTTCACCACATCGTTTAAGACGGAGGCAAAGCCGTACTCCACGGGAACCAGTTCCATCTTCCCGGACTCGATCTTGGACAGATCGAGGATATCATTGATGAGGGACAGGAGGGTCTTGCCGGCGCTTCGAATGTCCATGGCATATTTTCGCACCCGCTGGCTGACCGGTTCCCGCAGGATCATCTCGTCCATGCCGATGATGGCATTCATGGGGGTCCGGATCTCATGGGACATGCGGGCGAGGAAATCGCTCTTGGCCTTGTTGGAGGCATTGGCCGCATCCTTTTCCAGTTCCAGCATCCGCCGCTCGTAGGATGCTTTCTGCTCCTCCAGACGCATCTCCTGCATTTTTCTGGTATAGCGTCTTTCATTCCGGTAAATGTTGTAGGAGAAGACCGCGATCACCAGGAAGATGAGGGTACTGATAAAGACGTTCAGGCTCAGCTGCCCCCGAACATCCGCATAGAGCTCCCGGTTGCTGACTACCATCACCACATACCACAGATCCAGCACACGGGTCACATACACGGTGCTCTTCTCCCCGTAGCAGGTGCAGGTATAGGTGGAAGGTCCCTTCTCCCGGATGATCTGGAGAAAGGCGGCTCCCTCCGGGGTATCCGTCATCATCGTCCCCCGCAGACTTTCCTCCCGGTGCGCAATGAACAGTCCGTTATCATCCACCACGAAACCGTATCCCTTGCCGCCGATGTTCAGTTCCCGGACCATCTCCTGAATATCGTTCAGGAACACGTCCAGGGACAGGACATTCTGCCGGTCCGGCAGCATCCGGCACACGGATATGATGATCTCCCCGGTCTGGGCATCCACATAAGGCGGGACGATCACCACCTCTCCGTCGGCCTCTTTTGCGCTGATGTACCAGTCCCGGGTCCGAGGGTCATAATCTTCCGGCGGTTCCCAGTTCAGCCCGTCCAGATACTTGGTCATGATATATCCGTAGAGGCCGTTGAAGTTGGGATTAAAATGATGAGAAATGTTGTCGGTCTCCTCCACCAGAAATTCATGGATCCGCGCGGGGGTGGAACCGCTGATGAGCATGTGATACACGGAGTCCGCCGTCACATGGAGCACATTCTCCGCCGTTCCGATGTGGTTTTCGATCATGGAGGAGACGCCCAGCATCCGGTCCTCCATCACCGCCGCCGCGTTGGAGACGGCTGCCCGGTACATCATCCGCGAGGCGTAGATGACCATCACGGCCACGAAGAGAAAAACCAGCAAAAGAGGCAGAAGCATGCTGTTTTTCCTGCCACCGGATCCCTTTTTGGCCTCTTCTTTTTTTCCTGTTTCCAGTTCCTCCATCCGTCAACTCTCCGATCCCGGCGCCTGCGCAGGCCCCGCCGTTACATGCATTACAGCCACCGGGCTGTGCTTTTCCAGATACTTTTCGGCAGCGGCGCTTCCCGTGATACAGACGCATTTATAAATACCGTCCAGCCGCTCTTTTTCCGCCCGCAGCAGTTCCGGATCCGTTCCCCAGATCACCAGGACCGGGAGCTGCTCCTCCGACTGCCGGATCTGCTGCTTTTCTTTCGGAATATACTCCCGCAGGATCTGCTCGAGCTTGTCATATTTGACCGGCTTGCTCAGATAGTCTGTAAAGCCCTTTGCCAGATAGTTTTCCCTGGCACCGATGATGGCGTCCGCCGTCAGTGCGATGACGGGCGTTCCGCCAAGGAGGCCTCTTGCTTTCAGTTCCTTCAGCGTCTCCTCTCCGCTCAGCTCCGGCATCATCTGGTCCAGCAGGATGCAGTCGTATTTTGTCTGCGCTACCGCTTCGATGCAGGCCGCTCCGGAGTTCACCAGGTCTGTTTTGACCGCAGTATCCCGCAGAAGTCCTTCCATGACCTCCAGATTCATCTCGTTGTCATCCACCACCAGCACATGTGCTTCCGGCGCATAGAGACACACTTCATCTGTTTCGATGTGGTTCAGATAACTGCGCACCGCTCTGGAAAAATCTCCCAGAGGCTGCGCGCTCACCACCCGCTGGGGGACAGTGACCGTAAAGGTGCTGCCCTTCCCATACTCGCTCTCGACTTCGATCTGCCCCTCCATCATCTGGAGAAGGAGCATGGTGATATGCAGACCCAGCCCGGTTCCCTCGATGCTGCGGTTTCTCCGCTCCTCCAGTCTGGAAAAGCTCTTAAACAGCTTTTCCCGGTCCTCGTCCCGGATCCCGATGCCCGTATCCGACACCCGAAAGATGAGATTCGCATCGTTTCCCATCATGGCCGGCTCCGAGGTGATCTCGATGGTGACACCGCCTTTTTCCGTATATTTGATGGCATTGTTGATGAGGTTTAAGAGGATCTGCCGGATCCGGATCTCGTCACCGAAGAGCCTGGAGGGGATCTTCTCCGACACCTTCAGATCATAGGTCAGATCTTTTTTCTGTGCGCGGTGCCGGGTCATGTTCAGCACATCATTCAGGACCGACGCCAGGTCGTATTCCACCGGGATGATCTCAAAGCTCCCGGACTCGATCTTGGACAGATCCAGGATGTCATTGATGATGGAAAGCAAGGTGTTCCCCGCGCTGCGGATCTCCAGGGCATACTGCCGCACCCTGTTTTCCCGGGTGTCCCGGAGGATCATCTCATCCATCCCCAGGATCCCGTTTAAGGGCGTTCGGATCTCATGGGACATGTTCGCCAGAAAGTCGTCCTTCGCCTGACTTTTGTGCATCAGCTCATTGGCATGCAGGCGGATGGCAATGAGCTGCTTGATGGTATGAATGATGGCGCAGATCATGAATCCGAACAGTCCGAAGGCCATGAACAGTCCGGAGAAAACGCCGTTGTGTGCGAATTGATACACCAGGATCTGGATGACGGCTGCGACGGCCAAAAGGGCAAAACCCACGGCCACCACGCGGTAGCTTCCAAGCAGGCCTTTCCGGGCGTCCAGGATGATGGTGGCAAACATCACGATGATGGCGATGAGCGCACACAGGGCATAAATCGGAAAGCTCCGGACCAGGGGGACCTTTCCCGACACGAACAGGGCAATGCAGACCAGAAAATCGGCGATCTCCAGAATACTGACCGCCAGATTGGCCTTCCGGTATCTGCCCTCCTGCAGGGAGTCGATAAAGACAAAAAAGGGCAGCGGCATGATCATCACCATGAGGAACGGGATATCCGACATAACGGAGATATTTCTGGTATAGAGCTGCCGGAAGATGGAATTGGACAGCACCCAGCAGGCCCCGATGATGACACCGATGGACAGGTGCTCCAGCTCCAGATAGGTTTTGTGGATGCATTTGTAGGTGACGGAGGCGATGAGGCAGATGACGCCCAGGAGCAGGATGGACAGTCCCGCAAACAGCTCCAGCCCGTATTGGTGGAACAGCTCTGCCAGGATCCCGATCCGGGTTCCGATGTAGACCTCATAGACCATGCCGGAATTGTATTCATAACAGACCCGGAGGGTCTTCCCCGCATCCTCCGGATAGACGGAGGCAAAGACATAGCACTCCGCGGACCGGTCCCCAAGCAGGGCGTAGTCCGTGGTCTTATACTGTGCCCGGAGCTCGTCTCCCACATAAACGCAAAGATCCATGCCCCGCAGACAAAGCACGCTGTAGTCCCGGTCAAACTCCTCCGGGATCGTGGTTTCCAGAACAATGTCCCCCTCCGTCCGACCGGGCACTGCAAAGGGGACCCGGCTGCCGTCGTCAAGGACCTGCACCCACCGGTCTCCGGGAAGCGTATCACAGATCCGCCCGTTGAGAGGCGTATCTGCCGGGAAAACCAGTTCCCCGATGAAGATATATCCGAATACCAGGATCAGTATCACGGACAATGCGAGTCTGATCTTTTTCAATTCCGCACCAGCTTTCCTTACTCAATGGTTTCCGCGATCTGCCGTACCAGTTCCGCTGCCTCATCATAGAGAAAATCCGCGATCCGGTCCCGGACCTGCCGGAGCATCCCAGCCTGCGTCATCCGGAACGGGTATCCGGAAAGCTTCTCCGCAAGTTTTCCGGCCTGCTCATCATCAAAATCATCCAGCGCCGCCAGCAGGGCATCTGCCACTTCCCGGGCCTGGGATGCGGTCAGTTCATCCGCCGGCTTTACGGTCTCACCGGCTCCCACCGGCTCCAGTGCTCCCACCAGACGCGCGTAATCCTCCAGCGTCTGTTCCGTATTTGCCTCGATATAAGCGATGTCATTTCCCTTAGCCGCCATCTCCAGCGCTTCAAACGCCTTGCTTAAGGGATCCGCTCCGATCATCCCGGCGTTGCTCTTCAGAGCGTGCACCGTGATCATCAGGCTCTCATAGTCCTTCGCCTCAAAAAACGAGAGCACCTTCCCCCTGTTCTTTTCAAAACTTTTGAAAAACCGCTGGATCGCTGCGATATATTTTTCCGGCCCTCCGGTATAGGTGATCCCCGACTGGGTATCCAGGCCAAGTTCCGAGAGTACCGCCAGATTTTCCTCTACCGTCATATCGGTCTCCTCTTTCTTTCCACTGCGTTACCTTTTTTTCATTTTCTTCAGCTCCTCATTGAGGGCCTTGATCTTTTTGCGCCAGATCAGATACTGAGACAGCCAGATGATCAGATAAGCCACCAGCCAGCAGACCGTCATGATCCAGAACAGGGCGCTTCCGGGGATCAGCCATCCATGGACAAATCCCATCACATAGAAGCCCAGAAATGTGGGAACCAGATGCGTGAGGGTACAGCGCAGAATGCTCCAGTGCTCCACATCATAGGAGACGGATCCCCCCATGGCCAGCATGCCATAGATCCCGCCGACGATCAGTTCAAAGGGGGAAATCTCGGACAGGACCGGATGTCCTCCGGAGCTGGCCAGCCATACACCCAGACCGATCAGGAGCCCGATCACAAACCCGATCCCGCCCAGGAGGAGTCCTTTTTTTGCCAGTTTATTCATGCGCCTCACCTCCTTTGCTCAGCTGATCCAGTTTGGAATGGATTTCCCGGACATATCTGCGGGCTACCCAGGTTTCCTCCCCATTGGAAAAAATGATCCGAATGGTGCCCGCCATGCTCAGGTCAAAACTGCTGATCTTTCGGAGATTCACGATCTCAAACCGGCTGATCCGTACAAAGATGCCCGGATCCAGAAGATCCTCGAATTCCCGAAGTGTGATACGGGATTCGTATCTTCCGGAGGTCGCCATGACACACAGCCTCCGGTTCTCGGTATAGATCCGGATGAAATCCTTCGGATGCAGGAGGGCGATCCTTCCTCCGTCATACACCGCGATCTGGGAGACATCTCCGGCCTGCGGCGAGGAAAGCTCCTGCGGCTGCAGGATATACTCCACCTTCACGCCTGCGTGTGTCCCGCTCTCCGCCCAGCCATCCAGGATACGGCGCACGATCTGCTGTGCATCCTCCTCTCCCAGATCCGGGAGCAGGACAAAGAATCTGCCCGGCCGGCTCTGCAGGATCGCATCACTCTCCCGGAGCGTATCTGCCAGGACCTCCGAAAAGCCCTTCACCGCTTCCGCGAAGCTCTCTTTGGAATCTGCTTCCGCCACCGTCACGGAAAAGAGGAGCTTCATTGCCCGGTTGGCATACCGGCTCAAAAACCGGTAGATCCAGGTGATCCCCTCCTGTCCGGGCCACATGGCTGTCCCGGGACGGTTCCGTTCTTTCAGGATCTGGGTCAGGCGTGACATTTCGCTCTCCAGATCATCTTCCTTTCCCGCCTGGGGATCGGGAGAGTAGATGGCCGCACTGTGCTTGCTCCCCTGTTTGACCTGATAGAGCGCCGCGTCCGCAAACCGGGTAAGCTCGTCATAGGAGCGTCCGCATTCCGGCACACGCGCCATCCCCAGAGATACCCCTATGGGAATGTCAAACTCCGCTCCCATCAGATCCCTGCAGGCCTGCACCATCCGCATGTTCAGTTCCTTTGCCAGGGCATCTGCCTCTTTTTTCCGAAGGATGCAGCGAAAGAACGCCAGAAACTCATCCCCGCCGGTCCGGCACAGGCAGTCTCCCTCACGGGAAGCCTCCCGCAGGATCCGGGCGAAGGCCTTCAGAACGTTGTCTCCCATCTCGTGTCCGTAGAGATCGTTGACGAGCTTGAAATTGTCCAGATCCAGCATCGTCAGGGTCCCCTCTTCCTCCGCGCAAAGCGTCGGAAGCTTCCCGGTGGCCCCCGCCTTGTTGAGAAGCCCCGTCATTTTGTCTACCGTGGCCTCCTCGGTGAGGTTTTCGATGGTCTTTGCACTCTGGATCGCGTTCTGGATGCGCCGGAGCAGGATTTCCCGGTTAAAGGGCTTGCGGATAAAATCGGACGCCCCGATCGTGAGTCCGTGCTGCTCCGAAATGGTATCGTTTTCACCGGTGAGAAAGATCACCGGCGCAGGATTGCGTCCCAGCTTTTTTTCCTGCTCCCGTAAAAGCCGGTAGGCCTCAAACCCATCCATCTCCGGCATCAGGATATCCAGAAGGATCATGTCCGGTGCATGCTTTGCCGTCAGTTTCAGAAGATCCGCACCACTGCGAATGGCCCTGACCTTTGTGTACTGGCCCTCCAGCAGGCTTTTGGCATTTGCAAGACTGTCCGCGTCATCGTCTACGATGATGATCAGATTGTCCGTCATCAGAGTTATCTCCCTTTTCTCTTTTGGGTATAATTGTACAAAAGTAGGATATCGAAAAAGAGGATCGAGGCGCAAGCAGGATCGGCCAAGCGGTTGTTTTGAGCGTTCGAATGGTCAAAGAAACAAAAAAAGAGATCCCCCGCCCGTATGGCGGAGGACCTCCCCTTTTTACCTGTCCTGTGCTTCTCTCATACCATGTATCGTCAGTCACTTTTCAGATCCTGCTTGTTCTCATACATCTCCTTATCTGCCCGGTCGAAGATCTCTGTCACAAAGTTATCGATCCGGGGGACATACTCCGCCATTCCGGAAGCCAGGATGGGGCCGGATCCGGTCTCTTTATTTTCCAGAACCTGATCCCGGAGCTTCTTCATCAGGTTCTCTTTCTCCGTATAATCGCTGCCCCGTAGGAAGACGACAAACTCATCTCCTCCCACACGGAAGACAGGGCTGTGGACAAAGATATCGCAGAGCAAGCGGGCAGAGGCCTTGATGTATTCATCTCCCGCCGCGTGGCCCTGGGTGTCGTTGATCGTCTTCAGATTGTTGGCATCACAGACCACCAGACCAAAGGGCAGGTAGTCCATGCCATTGTTTATATTGTTCTGGATCGACTCCACCAGCTCCATGTAAGCATTCTTGTTCTTGATGCCGGTGAGCTCATCCCTTCTGGCCAGTTCCTTCTCCGACTGAAGGGCTCTCATATGCTGCTTTTCCCGCTTGATCTCGTCATCGATGTTCTCCACACCGATGATAAAGTGGCTTCCGTCGCTGGTCCTGCGGACGGTCATGCGCAGATAATGCGTCATTCCGGACATGGTGATCCGATAATCGATACCGGTTCTCTTTCTGCCTTCCAACGCTGAAAGCAGGAAGTCCCTGTTCAGGAACTCCATCAATTTCTCCTGATCCCGCTTGTGAATGATCTGGGGAATGTTGCTATAGGAATCCCCGAAGAAATCCGCGCCGGAGTTGCTGACCTCCAGCTGCCCGTAGATGTTGTTGACTTCGTAGCTGGCATAGGAGGAATCCGTCACATTCACATAATAGATCTCATCGTAGTTGGACGCCAGGCTCTCAGCGATCTGACCGAAGGTGACCGTCTTTTTCTGGGTCTCCCGCTGCTTCTTCTCCGCCACAAGCTCGTCCTGGATATCCTTCTCATAAAAGACAAGGTACTGGCTTGCACTGTCCCGCATGACCGTAAAGAGGAAATATCTGGGCTCTCCCTTCACCAGAATGCGATACTTGTACGAGAAGGAACGTCTGCCCTCCAGGTTCTCCAGCATGGCCTCCTTGGAATAAAAGGAATTTGCATAGGGGATATCATCGGGATACACATAGGTTTTGATGTTCTCCATGGTCTCTTTGAAGAAATCCTTGCCGGCAGAAGGGACGTCCATGGATCGGTACTGGTCACTCTTGGAGAATTCCAGGTAATCCCCCGTCTCCAGATCGATGAAATAGATGACCTCGTAATCCTCCGCCATGATGGAGGCGATATGATCGCGAACCTCTTTCTCTTTCTTCTCACCGGCTTCCACAAAGGTGTGGACCACAGCGATGCCCACCATCAGTCCCACGGAGTAAAAAGGGAGGGAGGAGTCGAAAACCTGCAGGCCCAGGAAAGTTCCCAGAGAAAGGCAGGTCAGTGCCACGGCCAGATAACGGATCCGCAGCCGATATACCGCCCGGAAGGATATTCCGAGCATTTGACCGGCTGCCAGAAAATAGAAGATCACCTGCAGAAGGAAGGCATAATTTCTGCCGGCTTCGGGTATATAATTTTGTTCTGCATCAAAGGAGAAAATGAAGGGATGAAAGTAGTTGAGCATCAGCTCGATAAACCCGATGACAAAAACCATCCATACGGAGACCAGGAGGAGACGGGACGCAAAATTATCCTTATCCAGATAGGACACCACATAGCGGAACCATGTCAGCATGGTCAGAAGCATGAAGACAAAATAGAGTATCGCTGCGGAATAAAGGAAGAATAAAATCCCGGGTATCGTATGGTGCTGATCCAGAATGCCCCAGAGGATATCACTGATAAAAAAGCAGTTTGCCGCAATCAGGAACCCGCCGTAACGGTTGATCACCCGCTGTTTTTTATCCTCGGGATCTGACCGGAATTTCGCTTCCGACATGGTTTTCCAATTTAATATCGCATTCAGGAGCAGAGCCAGAATTCCAACCGATGCATATACCATAATACGTCTACGAGCCTCCCTAAGCTCTCAGAAAAAACCATCGGACAATTTTTTTTATTTTATCAAAATCACTACAAAAAAAGAAGTCACCGGGAAAACTTTCCCGATGACTCCGTGTATTTTGTCCTTACTTGCTCTGGTTCTTCTTCGCAGCCAGAATGTCAAAGACCACGGCTGCCAGCAGGACGATACCCTTTACGATCTTCTGCCAGTCGGCATCCACGTTCATGAGCTGCATGCCCAGGTTGATGACACCGATCAGGGTTGCACCCACCACCATGCCGAAGACGGAGCCGGATCCGCCGTATGCGGAAACGCCGCCCACCACACAGGCTGCGATGGCATCCATCTCGTAGTTGGTTCCTGCGGTGGAATTGGCCGCCTGGGTTCTGGCCAGCACCACAAAGGAGGTGATGACCGTCAGCACTGCCATGTTCAGATAAGCGAAGAACATGATCAGTCGGGTGTCCACGCCGGAGAGGCGGGTTGCCTCCTTGTTGCCGCCGATGGTGTAGAAGTATCTGCCCAGGGTGGTCTTGGAGGTGATGAAGCTGTAGAGCAGGACGATGGCGACCACCCACACCAGGGCAGTGGGGATTCCGCCTGCCTTTGCCAGCTTGTAGGCAAAGAGCATGATCACAAAGACGGACAGGACCGATTTGACGATCATGGATACCAGCGAATCCGCTTCGTAGCCCTTCTTGAGCTTGGAAGCTCTGGTGAAGATATTCAGCGCCACCACAACGATACTGGCGATGATCCCCACCACAAAGCACACCACATTGAACTGATTGATGGGCGTCTCAAAGATCTTGCCGGAGAAGATCTTCAAAAAGCCTGCAGGGATGGGAGCGATACTGCCGGTGGTGCTGTTGTTCAGCAGGATGGCGGTTCCCCATCCGCGGAAGGCCAGATAGCCTGCCAGGGTGGCGATCCAGGGTGGAATATTCACATAGGCCACCAGGAAGCCCAGCACACATCCGTACAGGATACCGATGAGGAGCATCAGCAGGATGGACACGCCGGTGCCTCTCTCCTTCACCACCATAAGGACGCCGCCGACAGCACCCATGAAGCAGACAAAGGAACCACAGGACAGGTCGATGTTACCGCCGGTGAGCATACACATCAGCATACCGGTGGCCAGAATGAACACATATGCGTTCTGAATGATCAATGCGTTGAAGTTCAGGGGAGACAGCATCGCTCCGCCCGTCTGTGCCGTGAAGAAGAGAAATACCAGCACAAGGATGATCAGCATTGCATTCTTTTTCAGTACATCCAAATATTTTGCCATAGCTTTTCTCCTTACTTTTTCTTCTTGTTCGACACCACATCAAAGACGATGGCGAGGAGCACCACGATGCCCTTGACCACACTCTGATAGTTGGCGGAGATACCCATGATGCTCATGCCCTGGTTGATGACACCCATCAGGACCGCACCGATGATGACGCCGAAGATGTTGCCCTCACCGCCGTATGCGGAGGCTCCGCCGATAAAGCAGGCTGCGATGGCATCCATCTCGTAACCGACGCCGAAGGTGGGCGCTGCGTTCTGAGCTCTGGCGATGGTAAGAATACCGCCGAGACCGGCCATGAGACCCATGTTCAGATAAGCAAAGAGATAAACCTTTCTCGAATCGATACCGGAGAGCCGGGTGGCCTTTTCATTGCCGCCTACGGCGTACAGGTAACGACCCACGGTGGTCTTGGTGGTGACATACTCGTAAGCGATCAGCACCAGACCGATCCAGATCAGGCTGGTAGGGATACCCTTACCGCCGTTGGTAGCCAACTTGTAGAATACCCACAAAAGCACGGCCGAAATGACGACCATCTTGACGATCATGGAGGTGAGGCTCTCCACCTCGATCCCCTTGGACTTGGCAGCCGCCCGCTTTCGCAGGGTGAGGACCAGATAGACAACCACACAGATGGCACCCACCACCATACAGGTAATGTTGAAATTGCCGCCCCCGAAGAGGTCGGGGATGTAGCAATCGGAGCCGCCGCCGAAGACCTTCAGAAAGGTCTCGTCTCTGACACCCACGGTCAGACCTTTCATGACCACGTTGGAAAATCCGCGGAAGGCGTACATACCTGCCAGTGTGGCGATAAAGGGAGGAACCTTCACATAGGCGATCCAGAAGCCCTGCCACAGACCCACCAGCAGGCCGCCCACCAGCATGATGGCCACGGCTACCCAGATGTTGATGCTCCGGTCCATGATCACTGCGCCGATACCGCCGACGAAGCAGACCACGGAACCCACGGCCAGGTCGATGTTACCACCGGTGAGGATACAAAGGAGCATACCTGCCGCCAGCACGAAGACGTACGCGTTCTGGGAGATCAGGTTATTGATGTTCTGGGAATACAGGATCTTGCCGTCGGTCTGGAAGAAAAAGAAGATCATGACCGCTACCAGGGCAAATACCATCGTATATTTCTTTAAGACATCCAATACTTTCAGATTCATACTTATTCGCCCCTTCCCGACTGCAAGATGCAAGCCATGATATTTTCCTGTGTCGCTTCGGAGGCTTTCATCTCGCCCACAAAGCGGCCTTCATTCATGATGTAGATCCTGTCGCTCATACCGATGACCTCGGGAAGCTCGGAAGAGATCATCACAACGGATTTCCCGGCTTTTACCAGGTCGTTGATGATGCAGTAGATCTCGTATTTTGCACCCACATCGATGCCTCGGGTGGGCTCGTCCAGGATCAGGATATCCGGATCCGTGAACATCCATTTTGCCAGGAGCACCTTCTGCTGGTTTCCTCCGGAGAGGTTGCCCACATTCTGCTCAACGGAAGGCGTCTTGGTCCGCAGCTTGTCCTTGTACTCCACTGCCACCTGGTACTCCTTGTCCCTGTCAATGACGCCCCGGTTGCTGACACCTGCCATATTGGCCAGGGATGTATTGACGCGGATGGGATTGGATAGTACCAGTCCGTTGCCCTTCCGGTCCTCGGTCACATAGGCCAGCTTTGCATGGATGGCCTCTTTGGGGTTCTTCAGATGGACTTCTTTTCCGGCGATCAGGAGCTGTCCGGTAATGTCGGAGCCGTAAGACTTGCCGAAGATACTCATGGCCAGCTCGGTCCGGCCGGCGCCCATGAGTCCGTAGATGCCCACAACCTCGCCCTTTCGGACGGTCATGCTGACATCATCCACCACCTTGCGCTCCGCGTACAGGGGATGGAACACGGTCCAGTTCCGAACCTCCATATTCACATTGCCGATCTCCACGCCGCTCCGCTTCGGGAAACGGTCCGTGATCTCACGACCTACCATGCCCTTGATGATGCGGTCCTCGTCGATCTCCATGGTATGGCAGTCCAGGGTCTCCACGGTGGAGCCGTCACGGATGACCGTGATCTTGTCCGCCACATAGACTACCTCATTGAGCTTGTGGCTGATGATGATCATGGTCATGCCCTGTTTCTTAAACTCCAGCATCAGATCCAGCAGCGCTCTGGAGTCCGTCTCGTTCAGAGATGAGGTGGGCTCGTCCAGGATCAGGAGCTTTGCCTTCTTGGCCAGCGCCTTCGCGATCTCCACCAGCTGCTGTTTGCCGGTTCCGATATCCTTTATCAACACGCGCGACGATTCCGACAAGCCTACCATCTTCAGGTACTTGTCAGCTTCGCTGTACGTCTCATTCCAATTTATGGCGCCTTTTTTCCCTCTCTCGTTGCCCAGGAACATATTCTCGCCGATGGACATCTGGGGAACCAGAGCCAGCTCTTGGTGGATGATCACGATGCCCTTTTTCTCGGAATCGGTGATCTTCTGAAAGGCGCATACTTCGCCGTTATATACGATGTCTCCTTCGTAGGTTCCGTAGGGGTAGATGCCGCTGAGCACGTTCATCAGCGTGGACTTGCCGGCACCGTTCTCTCCTACCAGTGCATGGATCTCGCCCTCTTCCACCTGCAGATTGACATTGTCAAGCGCTTTCACGCCCGGAAATGTCTTGGTGATATTCTTCATTTCAAGCAGGATTTTGCCCAAGGTCACACCTCCACTTTGCTTCACCCATAAGCAGGCGGGTTTTGCCCCGCCTGCCCTGAGTCGTTCATTATTTCCGAAATTACTTCAGATCGTCCTCGGTGTAGTAACCGGAATCGATCAGGATGGTCTTGTAGTTGTTTGCATCTGCGAAGACGGGCTCGCACAGGAAGGAAGGAACCACTTTTACGCCATTGTCATAAGTGCTGGTATCATTGACATCAACGGTCTCGCCCTTCAGGATCTGGCCAACCATCTTAACAACCTGGGAAGCAAGGGTACGGGTATCCTTGAACACGGACATGGACTGCTTGCCGGCGATCATGTTCTTGGTGTTCTCCTTGTCGCAATCCTGGCCGGTGATGATGGGATAGGTTCCGTTGTAGTTGGTAGCAAGTGCGGTCTCAACACCAAGTGCGGTGGAGTCGTTGGAGCAAAGCCATACGTCAACGTTGGTTCCGTCTGCATAGAAGGAGGAGAGGATGTTCTCAGCTCTGTTCTGTGCGGTCTCAGACTTCCACTGAGGAGTAGCAACCTCTTCGAAGGTGCTCTGTCCGGAAACGACTACCAGCTTGCCGCTCTCAATGTAGGGCTTCAGAACTTCGTAAGCGCCGTTGAAGAAGTAGCCTGCGTTGTTGTCGCCGGGGTCACCTGCGGTGAACTCGATGTTGAAGGGGCCTGCTGCGGAGTCAAGGTTCAGGGTATCCTTAACGTAGGTTCCCTGTACCACACCAACCTTGTAGTTATCGAAGGTTGCGTAGTAGGAAACTGCATCGGAGTTCATGATCAGACGGTCGTAAGCGATCACGGGAACGTTGGCAGCCTTAGCCATATCCAGAGCCTCGCCCAGGGAGTTACCCTCGACAGCTGCGATGACCAGAACGCTGCAGCCGTTGGAGATCATGGTCTCGATCTGGGACAGCTGGGTCTGGGGATCGTTGTTTGCGTACTGAAGCTCTACTTCAAAGCCTGCAGCCTTCAGCTCTTTCTCCATGTTGTCACCATCCTGGTTCCATCTCTGGAGATCCTTGGTAGGCATGGAAACGCCGACCTTCTTGGGTGCGTCAGAGTTGCTTGCTCCACCGGAAGATCCGCATCCCGTGAGCAGGGTTGCCACGAGGGCAATCCCAAGTAAGATACTAGTCAGTTTTTTCATATTTTATTCCCTCCAATAGTGAAAAACTGTTTTGGGGCTCTCAGCCCCTTGCAAGACCGATGGTATCATAGCTTCGGTAGAAGATGTTTGCGAAATACAGCACTTTCTTGTTTCGTTTTTTTTCACAAAAAAACCGTGCTAGCAATTTTTTGCCATCGCACGGTTTCTTTATCGCAATAAAGTCCTTTTCGGAAACTACTTAACATTTATATAGACGTCTTCCTTCATGTGGAAACCGCTGCCGATCACGGCTTCGTCCATGTTCTCACGGGTCACCTTCACGGGCTCAAGGCGAACGTAGGGCACGGAATAGGCGCCGTTGGAAATGCTGCCCACATCGTCGCCGGTCACCGGATCTCCCTTCCCCAGCTGCACGGCACACATCGCAGCCCGGCGGGCCAGGGTTTCCACCGGCTTGTAGACGGTCATGAGCTGGGTGCCCTCCACGATCCGCTGGCAGGCCTCCAGATCCGCATCCTGCCCCGTCACAAGCACCTTCCCTGCCAGCATCTGAACGGCCAGAGCGCTGACCACCTGACCGGCCAGGCTGTCGTTTCCGCACATGATGGC
Source organism: Lachnospiraceae bacterium (assembly GCA_024681775.1). Taxonomy (GTDB): domain Bacteria; phylum Bacillota; class Clostridia; order Lachnospirales; family Lachnospiraceae; genus AC2028. The sequence continues at coordinate 16,892 of JAILAF010000053.1, read as the reverse complement.
GTCACAGTCCGCCACCAGATCCGCATTCTCATAGACATACTCCGATGCCAGCTCCGCACGCCAGCCGTCGCAATGGGTGGTATCCAGGACCTCCACCCCGTTTTCCTCCATGACCGCGGTAAAGCCGTTCTCCACCAGGGACACGTTGTTGTCCTTCGGGGAGCCGCCGATGATGATGACCTTGCCTCCGGCGAGGCCGGCATCGATCATGCTCTCCCCCATGAGGGTCCCCACCTTTTCATTGTCAAAGGAGATGTACAGGTCCAGGTCCGCATTGTTGATCATGCGGTCGTAGGCGATGACGGGGATCCCCGCCTCCTTGGCATCCGCCACGCTCTCCGCCAGCGAGTCGGAGTCGATGCAGACGATGACGATCACATCCACCTTCTTCTGGATCAGATACTTGATCTGTTTTTTCTGCTCCTCAATGTCTCCGTTGGCGCTCTGGACATTGACTTCCGCCCCCAGATCCTTGGCCGCCTGAACGAAAATATCCCGATCCCTCTGCCACCGCTCGATGACAAAGGAGTCAAAGCACATTCCGATCTCGATGGTGCTGACCTCCTCCTCCCCGGAAGCGTCGCCGGTCTCTTCCAAAGCGCCGCAGCCGGGAACCAAAGCAAGCATCATTGCTGCAAGGAGAAGGCACACGATTTTTCGAATGAACTTATGCATATTTTTCCTTATACTCCGTGGGAGTAAGTCCTACCTTTTTCTTGAAATTCCTGCTGAAATAATTGGGATCCTGATACCCGCAGGCGGCACAGATCTCCTTCATGGACAGGGCCGAGCCCGTAAGCAGCTCCTTCGCCTTCTCGATCCGGATCCCCGTCAGATAGTCGATGAAGTTCTCTCCCACCGCCTCCTTGAAAAGCTTACTGAAATAGTAGGGAGAGATGTTCACCACCCGCGAGACCTCATCCAGGGAGACCTCCTTGGCAAAGTTCTGCTGGATGTATTCCTTCGCCGTCCGGATGGTGTCGGAGGAACTCTCCTCCCGCTTGGAGACGATGTTCTCGCAGGAGGTCCTGACTTTTCCCAGGAACCATTCTTTTAAGGAAGGAACGGACTCCATGGACATGATTTCCGGCAGATAGGAGTCCCGGGAGCCGAAGCGGTAGGTCATACCGCCGTTCTCGTAGGCCAGCTTCTCCGCCCAAAGGGTGAATTCCAGAAGCTTCAGACGGATGGCCATCAGATTCTGTCCGTCGTAGTCCTCCATCCAGGCGACGAATTTGTCCGCATAGACCGCGGCTTCCGGATAGTCCCCCCTCTGGATGCTCTCGAAGAGCCCCTTTTCCAGATCCACGGGGTAGTCCTTCTCGTAATCGCAGCCGATGGGCAGATCGTCCGCATGGGCCACGGGATCCGTGGTGGCGATGAGGGCGTTCACCGCCTCACGGTAGGATTTTTCCAGCTGCCGTAAGGGCTTCACTCCGCCGATGCCCAGTCGGAAGCTGATATCCAGCTTTCTGCGCAGATAGCGCACCAGCTCCCTGCCCTTGTCGATCTGCTCGATGCGGGCGTTATAGTCCAGCTCCGCCGTCTCGCAGGGCACCAGCACCGCGATCTTGTTGGCCATGACGGAGCCCACCTTGCAGGGAAAGAATTCCTTCAACCCCTCCCGGACCTCGGTGTATTGATTGGACATCCGCACCGAGCTTCCCACGGCGTTGGTCATGTGGTTCCCCTCCTGGGAATCACCGCAGACCACGCACATCATGTAGCCGTAATCCACGTTCACGTCCAGCATGGTCCTGTAATTGTCCACATCCTCGTCGAAATGCTCGTGGAACAGGATGTTGTAAATGAGTCCGTTCTCGATGATAGGCTCGACGCTCTCCAGCTTCTCCTTGATCAGCAGATCGTTGCTGCGCTTGGTCCGCTCGTTGTCGATGATCTCCATGGCCTTTCGCAGCGCTGCCACGATCTTGGTCTTGTCCATGGGCTTGTTGATGTACTCCAGGACGCCCAGCTTGATGGACTCCCGGGCGTAGTCGAACTTGTCATAAGCGCTCATGACGATGAAGACCGTACCCACGGAAAAGCGGCGGATCTCCTTCATGGCTTCGATGCCGTTGATGCCCGGCATCTGGATATCCATCACGGCGATGTCCGGCCGGAAACGCTCGGCCAGCTCGATGACGCTCCTGCCCGTTTTGGCATACTCCACCTCACACAGATCTCCGAATTCCTTTTCTATGATGAACTTCATCGCGTCGATGACGATCCCCTCGTCATCCGCAAGCATGATCCTGTACATGGTTATTCTCCGTCTTCTATTTCCTCGTCCTCATGCGGGGTAAAATTGATGATCACTTCCGTCCCCTGATCCGAGCCGCCGCTGCGGATCTCCACCACATCCTCACGGCCGGCATAGAGCTTTAAGCGGGAGATCACATTGTCCATGGCGATGCCGCCCCCGTCGCTCTTTTTCTCGTCGCTCTCCCAGCGGCAGGCCACCACCTTTTCGATATCCTCCGGGCTCATACCCTTTCCGTTGTCCCGGACGGAGATGTAGACTCTGTCCTCATCCCGGTAGACCTTCAGGTCGATGTGCCCGCGGTCGCCCATTTCACGGATCCCGTGGTTGACCGCATTTTCCACGATAGGCTGCAGGATCATACCCGGCATCTTCACGTTCAGGAGGCGTTTGTCCACCTGCCGGTCGTAGTGAATGTCCCCGGAAAAGCGCACGTTGAGGATGCTGATGTAGGCATCCACCAGATTCACCTCTTCCTCGATGGTCACCGGTGCATCCAGCTTTTTTACATTATAGCGGAAAAAGTCCGCCACGGTCTGCACATATTCATAGGTCCTGTCCGCCCCTTCCATCATGGCCAGCTGTGCGCCGGCGTTCAGCGTGTTGAAGAGGAAATGCGGATTGATCTGGGCCTGGAGGTATTTGAGCTGTGCATCTTTCAGATGGGTCTCCATCATCAGCTCACGCTTTTGCATGATCTGCTCATTTTCCATACTGGTCCGCAGGCGGTCGATGTAGTCCCGGATGCTGATGAGCATCTTGCGGAAGGCGGTGTTGAGTCTGCCCACCTCATCGCTGCCGGAGCTCGCGGGGAGCTCCACATCAAAGTTGGCGTTGGACACCTCGTCTGCTGTCCGGGCCAGCTCCCGTAAGGGATAGATGATGGTTCCCGTGAGGCCCGTGATGAGAAAAGCGCTGCCCAAAAGCACCACGATCATCACCGACATGGCCAGGAATTCAAACCGCCGGAAATTCCTGGCAAGGGCGGTATAGCGGGCCGAGTTCTCCGCGAACCGCTCCTCATTCAGGCTTCGCATGTAGGCTTTGATGTACTCGTACTGGCGGTTGGTCTCTTCGTAGCTGGTCCTGTATTTTTCGATGTTCCTGCCGCGCTTGGCTTCAATGGTCTCCGCCACCCGCTCCAGGTAATCCTCCGACATGAACTTGATATTCCGCTCCATCCGGTCCGGGGTCCTGTCGGTGATGCGCTCGTTCAGCTCCCGCACCATTCCGGAGAAGGCCTGCTCCCTGGAATAGTAATCCGACAGGGAATCCGTGGACTTGGAGTTGAGATACTCCGTCATGGCCCGCTGCAGATTGTCCAGAGCCTCAATGGCTTCGTTCAGGTGCAGATTGTCCTGGTAGGATTCCTCCATCCGCCTGGACAGGGAGTTGATCCCCAGTAGCAGCACCACGATCACCACCAGGCTGAAGATGTTGGCCATGATGAAGATCCCGCTGATCTTTACGGACAGAGGAATGTTTTTGATCTTATTCTTCATCTTCCTCCACCTTCTTCATGTACTCCGCCACATTGCTCCTGTCGATGATGATGACATCCGCCGTAACATACTGGCTGGTGTTGCCGTACTCGCTGTACTCCACCAGAGCCTTCACGCCGAATCTCCCCAGCTCGTCCGTATTCACCGTCAGCGTGGAAAAGACCACGCCCCGGCTGATGGCGTCGAGGATCTTCTCCGAGTCGTAATACCCCAGGATCTTGACCTTTCCCACCATGTTAAAATCCACCACCGCCTGATAAACGACCGTGGTGTCAAGCTCGCTTAAGCATACGAAGATATCCGGCACCTGCTCCTCCATAAAGACGCTGTGAACGGACTCCTCCACGGAGAAGGGGTTGGTGCTGTCCACCGCCACGGTGCGGATGTCGAACTCCGAATTATTCATTTGGGCACTCATGGCATCCACGATGCCGGAGAGGATCACGTTCTGGTCGTATGCGGAAGTCTTGTCGTCAAAAAGCACCGCAATGGAAGTGACCTGCTTGTTTTGGCCGGTCCAGACTTCATTTCCCGTGGCCTCCGCCAGGCGCAGGAGATCCTCCCTGGCCCGGATGACCTGCCGGCCGTACTCGCTGCCGATGTTGTACCCGTTGACGCCCACGAAGCTGCAACGGGCGGAATCCTCATTGTCCGAATACATGGTCACCACCGGGATCCCCCGGTCCGATGCCCGGCCGATGAGCTGCGTCATCTCCTCCCGGCCGTTTCCCGCCACCAGGATCCCGTCCACCTGTGCGGAGATGGCCATCTCCATCAGCTCCTCCGAAGAATAGTTGTAGGTCAGGTTGGACCCGAAGAGCTCTACAAAGACACCGTCCTCCAGCGCCTCCTCCGAGGCCCCCCGGTAGACAGACTGCCAGAAGGAGGATTTGTAGTCGTCGGTGATCATGGCATAATAATGGGAAAACGTCCGGCTGTAGGAATCGTCGCTCACCTCCGCCGTGTAGATCCGAAAATAGATCACGGCAACGGAAAGAACGGCCACCGAGAAGATCGCCGTCAGGATCAGATAGAGAAACAGTTTTTTACCGGAAATTGTTTTTTTCTTCATTGCGAAAGTATTATATCACATCCTGCCGGAAAGCTTATCTCTTACAATTCCGAAGCATTCCCGCAGCACATTGTTGGGGACATACAGCGGTTTCATGTAAGCTGCGATCCCGCATACCTTTGCATCACAGTTTTTCCGGGCGATGTGGATGCCCCGATAGACATGAAAACCGTTGGTTACGATCCCGATCCGCAGGCCATCCGTATCAATCCCCTGTCCCTGCAGGATCGACAGGGCGTTTCTTATGTTTTCCGAGGTGTCCACCGAACGGTCTTCCACAAGCAGCCTGGAGGGATCGATTCCCCGGACGTCCCGAAGATAGATCGCGCCGCCTTCGCCTTCACTGATGCTTTCGTTGCTTCCGGTGCCTCCTGTGACGATGCAGATCGTATCCGGATTCCCGGCGAGATACTCGGCCGCTTTGTCCAGCCGGTATCCGTAGATAAGACTGGGCCCGGTCTCCCTCATCTGGGCCCCCAGGACGATGATGTAATCGAGATCCGGTTCCCCTTCATCAGAAAAATGAGAAAAGATGGCAGCGCAGCAGATGATAAAGACCGTAAGTGCCGCCCCGATCAGGAAGTATGCCAGGCCACGGAAAAGCCTGGGTACCCTCTTCCACCTGCCTTTTCCGGACAGGAAAAAGCATGCTAAAAAGAAGGCGCTGCCCATCAGCCAGAGAACAAAAGAATTGGTTCCGCTTCCGATCCCGTAAACCAGAAGCGCGTACAGCAGGGTTCCCAGCGCCAGCACGGCCCACAGGATTCGTATTTTGGGTCTGAAAATGCCCTTTCTTGCAGACATCGTCTGATTCCTCCCGATCCCTGACCGTCAGGCCCGGATAAAGATGCTCCAAACAAGACAAAGGCCGCCGATCCCTCGGCGGTCTTTGCCGGATTATTTATGAATCTGGTCAAAAATCTTTTCCGCGCGGGTGAGGAGCTCTCCCTTCATGTCCACGCCGGAGTTGAGCTTGATCATGAACGGCAGGCTGACATCCTTATCGGTCGCCTGCTCAATGCCGACCGCAATCTGCTCCTGAAGATACTGTGTATAATTCTGGTCCGCGAAGGCCTTTTTTACCAGGGGCAGCGCCACGCTCTTGGGCGGTTCATGGTGCGATCTGCGCTTCTGTGCGGGCTGCTCCTCCCGTTTTGCGGGGGCGGGAGCCTCTGCTTTCGCAGGGGTCTGGGCATTCTGCTTTGCCGGTGCGGCAGACTTAGCGGACGGCGCGGCAGAGTTCCCGGTCTGGGCGGGCTTTGCTGCGGCATTTTGCCTCTCCGCGGGAGCAGGGGCCTGAGCGGGCTTTGCTGCGGGAGCCGGGGTCTGGGCAGGTTTTGCTGCGGGAGCCGGCTGCGCGGCTGCAGGCGCGGCGGGAGCTGCCGGCGGATTTTTCTTCTTGGCCGATTTGTTCAGCTTCCGATTCAGTTCCTGAATGTTTCCGGATTCCGCCGTCTGGATCCGGACCTCCTCGCCGGGTTTTGCCTGGCCTGCAAAGAGACCGCAGGTAAATCCGAGTGCAAAGGGGTCATTTTGCGCATTTTCCGGCAGATCCTCAAATTCCAGTCTGGCCTTCAGGGAGGAAAGCGCCGCGAAAAGGGAAACCGGAATGGTTGCATCCTTCGGGGAAAGCACAATGACGCGATCCTTCGGCGTCAGCCTGGCGAGGGACGCGGGGGTCTGTGCGGATAAGGTGGGAATATCGGTGATAATCAGTGACATGGGTTCAATACTCCTTTATGATTTGTACCTGAATCTCGGGGTTTACTTTTTTGCCAAATTCCTGCGCATCCGATTCCTTACTTCCGGTGACGGAACCGTAATGCACGGGGATCACGATCTTTGGTGTAATTATGTTTACAAATTCCGCGGCCTTGGCAACATCCATCGTGTAGGTGCCGCCGATCGGCACCAGAGCGACGTCGCAGGAAACCTGCCGCGCTTCCGGGGTGGCATCGGTATCTCCTGCTATGTAGACCTTCCGGTCCGCGATCTGAATCACATAGCCGACCCATTCCTTACTTTTCATATGGAAAGGTTTCATCAGGTTGTACGCCGCCACCGCGGTGACCGGATGTCCGCAGACGGTAACGGACTCGCCGGGACGAAGCGTCACGAGCTCGCTCCCCTCGGGCAAGATCGCCTGAACCGCTCCGCGCATGCTCTCCGGCGCCACATAGGTCGTCCCCTTGCGGATCACCTTCGCAATATCTTCCGGCGAAAAATGGTCATAATGATCATGCGTGAAAAAAACGGCATCGGCATCCTGAAAGGACTCTTGCATTTTAAAAGGATCGATGTAGAAAATCTCCCCGTCTTCCAGACGGATACTGTTTTGCGTAAAAAAGCGGATGCACGCCATGATATCCTTCATCCCAGCTCCTCCCAGTCAGCTTCCAGCTCCTGATAGATATGCGTCTCCCGGATGGTATAGCAGACAAAATGCACGGCCAGATCATACTGCGCATGCTCCCGGATCCAGGCACAGACCGTAGCGGAAGCCGTCTCGGACGCCTCCTCCAGGGGATATCCGAAGATCCCGGTGGAAATGCAGGGGATCGCAACACTGTGAAGCTCATGTTCCATCGCGAGATCCAGTATGCTGCGGTAGCATTTTTCCAGAAGCGCCCTGCTCTCTTCCGGGTGCTGCCTGTCGTACACCGGGCCCACAGCATGGATGATGTATCCGGCCTCGAGATCAAAGCCATCGGTGATCACAGCGCTTCCGGTGTCGCAGTGACCGATCCGGTCACAGGCCGCCTGCAGCTTTGCGGCACCGGCCGCATGGAAGATCGCGCCGCACACGCCGCCGCCTGCCTGCAATCCGGCATTGGCGGCATTGACGATGGCGTCCACGTTCAGGGTTGTAATGTGATCCGTTTCAAGAATCGGCTTTTTCATCGGGGTTACCTCGGTTAATAACGTCCGTTATCATTATTCGCATTCGTACTTCAGTCCCATCTGGCGACGGCATTCATCCAACAGTCCCATGACGATCCTGGTGTCTGCGTGCGTGATGTAACGACTCTCCTTAAGGCCTTCCTTGATCTCGTCCGCGACGATATTGAATTCATTCAGGTAGCTTCCGTCTGCCGTGATCTCATGCAGGGCACCGGCTTCGTCGGTGTACTCGGCGTGCCCCATGCAGAAGATCCCCGGGATCTCCAGCGTGGCCTTCTCACCGGTCAGCCGGAAGAACTGGGGCAGACCGTCATCGTTGACCGAGGACAGCGCCGTAAAGGTTCCGCCTCCGGGATAGGTGAGGGTAATCTTCTCCGACCAGTCGATCCCGTCCCGTACATCACCCACGCATTCGATTTTCTCCGGCACACCGAAGAGCTTGTACATGTAGTAAAGGGTATAGACACCGACATCCAGCACGGCTCCGCCGCCCACGGCAGGATCCGTCACACGCTTTGCGAAGGTACCGTTGGTGCGGCAGTCCGCCAAACATTCCTTCACCTGACCGAAGGCGCCGCTTTGCATCCACTCCTGCACACGCTTCGACACAGGAGAAAAGAAGCTCCACATGGCCTCTGCGACGTATACTTCATCCTCTTTCGCCAGCTTCAGCACTTCCTCGGTCTGCTCCGTATTCATGGCAAAGGGCTTCTCGCACAGTACGGGCTTTCCGCACTTGATCGCCAGCTTTGCATACTCCGCGTGGCTGCTGTGCGGCGTCACGATATACACGCCTTCGACACCGGGCGCCAGAATGGCTTCTTTTGCCGACGCATAGGCGGTCCCGCCGTATTTTTCGGTAAATTCCTTACAGGCGTCAAAGCGCCTGGTATATGCCGATACGATCCGGTGCTTCCCCGAAGCGGTAATCTGCTCCGCCACGATCCCGGCGAGCGTGCCGCACCCGATAAAGCACCAGCCAAATGCATGATTCCCCATACTCCCTCTCCTTCAAGCGGCAGCGAAGCGTACCTGTCCCCACAAGGCACGTCCTGCCAAAACACGGTTTGTCCGGCCTGACTCTGCTGTCCGTGCATGCCCTGAAAATCCCCGCGGGCACCACCTCTTTAATATAGCAAATTCATCCGACAGAAAAAAGAGTTAATAGGGAATTTTCTGCCAATTTACCTGGATTTGTGCTATACTGATTTCGCTTAATTTTTTTACTGGAAAGGATGGTCTCATGAAAAAACTGACAACAAAACAGATCGCAACTGCAGGCCTGCTTCTGGCCGTGTGTATCGTCAGCCAGGTTTTCAAGAACCTGAGCGTCTTTATCACCGGCCCGATCGTGAATGCCTGCCTCATCCTGGTCACGGTGGTATCCGGGCTGATTCCCGGGATCATTCTCTCGATCATCGCACCGGTCACCGCGTTTTTTATCACCGGCAATCCCGTCATGGCCGCGATTCCGGCACTGATGCCCATGATCATGGTGGGAAATGTGGTACTGGTGGTATTCGTCTATTTCTTCGGGTGCAAAACCAACCTGCGTTTTTGCCTGGGCATGGGCATCGGCAGTGTCGTAAAGGCGCTGGTCATGGGACTTACGATCTCCCTCTGGCTCCTGCCCGCCTTTCTGCCGGAGAAGATGGCACCGAAGCTCTCCACGCTGCAGATGAATTTTTCGCTGGTGCAGCTCGTCACCGCTCTGATCGGATCCGTGATCGCTTTCCTTGTATGGATCCCGCTGAAAAAAATCATGCAGACGGAAGGGATCTGAGACCGGTCGGGGAGCCGGCGCCTTTCCGTTATACGAATGGTTGAAACGGATGAACCATTACCGCAGGGCGACTGCGGATGCTGCTTATGAAGGGGAACATACATAAAGGAGCAGAATATATGGAAAACATGGGGAACAGCTTGGTTTTTACGAATGAGAAGTGTATCGGGTGTAATAAATGTATCAGTGCCTGCTCGGCGATGGGGGCCTGCGTATCGTCCGTCGTGGACGGAAAGCCCCGCATTGATGTGGATGGGAATCGCTGCATCGCCTGCGGTGCCTGCATCGATGCCTGTGAGCATGGGGCGCGGGAATTTTGCGATGATACGGAGCGCTTTTTCGCAGATCTGAAGCGCGGAGAGAAAATCTCCATCCTCGTGGCGCCTGCATTCAAGGCAAATTACCCGCAGGAATACGAAAAGGTGCTCGGCGGACTGAAGCGCGCCGGGGTAAACCGTATCATCTCCATCTCCTTCGGCGCGGATATCTGCACCTGGGGCTATCTGAACTATATCCAGAAGTACAATTTCGTCGGCGGGATCTCCCAGCCCTGCCCGGCCGTGGTTTCCTACATCGAGCACTATCTGCCGGAGCTGCTTCCGAAGCTTTTCCCTGTGCAGAGCCCGCTGATGTGCGGCGCGATCTATGCGCGCAAGGAGCTCGGCATCACGGATAAATTTGCCTTCATCAGCCCCTGCATCGCCAAGAAGATGGAGATCGACGATCCCCACAACAAGGGTCTGGTGCAGTACAATGTGACCTTCGATCACCTGATGAAGTACATCAAAGCGCACAATCTCTCGGGCAATCTGGCCACGGACGAGATCGAATACGGTCTCGGATCCATCTATCCGACGCCCGGCGGTCTGAAGGAAAATGTGTACTGGTTCCTCGGTGAGGATGTCGCCATCCGCCAGATCGAGGGCGAAAAGCATATGTACGAGTGGCTGCAGAAAAATAAGGACCGCATCAAGCAACAGAAAACGCCCTTCACCTTCATCGACGCTCTGAACTGCGCGAACGGCTGCATCTGCGGTACCGCGACCGATCCCGAAAAAAGCGAGACCGACGATGCACTCTACGCCCTGCTCAAGATCAAGACCGAAAGCAAGAAGAACAACAAAAAAACCGCCTGGGGCAGACCGCTCACGCCCGCACAGCGTCTGGCAAAGCTGAATCAGCAGTTCAAATCCCTGCGTCTGGAGGATTACCTGCGCAAGTACACGGACCGCTCTTCCACCTGCCCGATCCGCATTCCGACGAAGGAACAGGCGGACAGGATTTTCGAATCCCTGCACAAGACCACGCCGGAATCCCGCGTGATCAACTGTTCCTGCTGCGGCTACGCAACCTGCCAGGACATGGTGACCGCGATCTTCAACGGATTCAACCACAAGGAAAACTGCATCCACTACGAGAAGGATGAAATCCTTCTGCTCGGCGATGCGAGAGAGCTCGCCGCAAATCTGGAGACAGAGAAGGAAGCCATTCAGCGCCAGCAGGATGCCATCGGCTCCACCATCGAGTCCGTGGAGCAGCATTTTACCACCCTGTACGAGTCCATCGAGCACATGAATTCCGAGAACGAGAACAACGCCTCCGAGAGTACCCATATCGCCGGTGACATGGGGGATGTGGCAGACTTCATGCAGAAGATTCGCGATTCGCTCTCCGAGATCCAGAAGCTCGTGGAAAATCTGGAAGCAGACAATGCAAAGGTCCTCGATATCGCCAGCGAAACCAATCTGCTGAGCCTGAACGCATCCATCGAGTCGGCGAGAGCCGGGGAAGCCGGAAGAGGCTTTGCGGTCGTGGCCGGCGAGATCAACAAGCTCTCCGCAAGTTCCAAGGAGACCGCAGAACAGAGCGACAAGAACCATCAGAAGATCGAAGGTGCCATCAACCGTCTGCTGAGTGAAGCGGAGCATCTGGTGCGGATCATCGAGGAGGTCAACGGCAGAACACAGAATCTGGCCGCCTCTACGGAACAGATGTCCTCTGCCACTACCATCGTGCTGGACGCTGCGAACTCCATCAAGCAGTCTCTGGACGCACTGAGCCGGGAAATGACCTGACCCTATCGCTCCGCCAATAAACCTTCCTAAGGAGATATAAGCTATGCCCAAAAAAGTAAATGGCATTTCCACCGAAATGCTGGGTGCGCTGAGCGAAGAATTCCGCTCGGACCGCGCCAATCTGATAGCCGCCAACGCGGTCGTTCATGCGGGACTCCTCGAGTCCGCCACCGACTATGCCGCGGTCAGTCGGCTGCCCTTCACCTTCTCGATCGACCTCAAGACCGGAAAGATCACCAACCAGAAGTCCAGCGGACGCTGCTGGATCTTCTCCGCGCTGAACACCTTCCGCTATGAGATCATGAAGAAGTACAACCTGGAGAATTTCGAACTCTCCCAGAACTATCTCTTCTTCTACGACAAGCTGGAAAAAGCGAATTATTTTCTGGAGAATGTCCTGAAGACCACGGACGAGCCGGTGGATGGCAGACTCTACAGCTTCCTGAATCTGGATCCGCTCTGTGACGGAGGTCAGTGGGACATGTTGGCCAACCTGGTCAAAAAATACGGTGTGGTTCCGAAGGAGGCCTACGACGATGCGGCAAGTTCCACCGCTTCCGGGCGCTTCGACCAGTACCTTACCACGAAGCTTCGCGAGGACGCGATGATTCTGCGCAATATGGTGAAGGAAGGCAAAAAGGCCGCTGCGCTTCAGAAGCGCAAGGGTGAGATGCTCTCCGAGATCTACCGCATTCTGTGCATCTGCCTCGGCGAGCCACCGAAGTCCTTCGACCTGACGCTGCGCGACAAGGATGACAAGGTGACGCAGGAATTCGGCATCACCCCGCAGGCATTTTTCCAAAAATATGTCGGGCTGATTCTCGATGACTATGTCAGTCTGATCCATGCACCGACCCCGGATAAGCCCTTTGGCAAAATGTATACGGTCAAATATCTCGGCAATGTGGTCGAGGGCAAACCGGTCTCCTATCTGAATCTGGATATGAAGAAGATCCAGAAGGCGGCCATCGCCCAGCTGAAGGACGGACATCCCGTCTGGTTCGGGTCCGACTGTGTCCAGTTCGCGACCCGCAAGGAAGGTATTTTCGATCGTGCCTCCGTCGCACTCGAGCAGCTCTGGAATGTGAAGTTCGGATTCACCAAGGGCGAAGCGCTCACCTATGGCGATTCGGCCATGAATCACGCGATGGTGATCCTGGGCGTGAATCTGGATCAGAAGAAGCAGCCGAACCGCTGGAGGATCGAGAACAGCTGGGGCAAGGATGCCGGCAACGAAGGATATTACGTCGCTTCGCAGGAATGGTTTGAAGACTATGTCTATCAGGTCGTGGTCAACAAAAAATACCTGGACAAGGCGACGCAGAAGCTCCTTGATCAGCCGCTGAGGGAACTTGAGCCTTGGGATCCGTTCGGAACACTGGCCGACTAAGAAAAAGCACCTCTGCAGATTTCTTTGCAGAGGTGCTTTTTTATCTCATGTTTCTGTATTTCGGAACGATCCCGCTTCGGATCAGTCCTCTCCTGCCTTAACCATCGGTGCATATTTCGCCTGGATCTTCTCATCAAAGGAGAGAATCGGTTCGATGTCCTTTCCTTTGATCTTACGGTCCACATAATTGTTCACCAGCTTGATAATGAGCGGTGTCAGCGCAAGGACACCGATCAGGTTGGGAATCATCATCAGTCCGTTGAAGGTATCGGAAATATCCCAGGCCAGCGAAGAGGTCATGATCGCGCCGGACATCATCATGAGCACAAAGATCACACGATAGACCTTGGCGCCCTTTACACCGAAGAGATATTCCACCGCTTTGGATCCGTAATGGGACCAGCCGAGCACAGTCGTGAATGCAAAGAGCAGAACCGCAAGCGCTACAAACCACTCGCCGGGCTTGCCGAAGACACGGCCAAAGGCAGTGGCAACAAGCGTTGCATCATCCGTGCCCTCCTGCACCAGACCGGTTTCCAGATCGATCGCACCGGAAGACAGGACGACGATCGCCGTCATCGTACATACAACCATAGTGTCCGCAAATACTTCAAAGATGCCCCAGAGTCCCTGCTTGACCGGCTCCTTGACATTGGAATTGGAATGGACCATGACGGAAGAACCGAGACCGGCCTCGTTGGAGAAGACGCCTCTCTTACAGCCTTGCGTGATCACCTGGGAGATTGCCACACCGGCCGCGCCGCCGGCAGCTGCCTTGATGCCGAACGCAAACCGGAAGATGGAAGCAAACATCGGTCCAACGCTGTTGATATGCACGATAAATACGATGAGAGAGCCCACCACATAAGCCACGGCCATGAAGGGGACCACGCGCTCCGCGAAAGAGGCGATCCTCTGCAGTCCGCCGATGATGACGAAACCGCCGACAATCATCAGGGTAAAGCCGATGGCCCAGTTCACGAAGGAGACACCGGCGATCTCGGAAGCATCGATATTGCTGAAAAATGCGGATTTCAGGTTGAGGGTGATCTTGTTGATCTGGCCCATATTTCCGATACCGAAGGAAGCGAGGATGGCGAATACGGAGAAGAGGCCTGCCAGGATCGAACCGATCTTTTTGCAGCCCTTATAGGAACCGAGTCCGTCCCTCAGATAATACATGGCACCGCCGGACCATTCCCCCTCCGCATTTTTCCTGCGGTAGTAGATACCGAGGATGTTCTCGGAGAAATTCGTCATCATTCCGAAGAAGGCTGCGACCCACATCCAGAAGACGGCTCCGGGACCGCCGATGCAGATTGCTGCGGCGACACCCGCGATGTTACCGGTACCAATGGTTGCTGCCAGTGCCGTGCAAAGTGCCTGGAACTGGGACACGGAGCCGGATTTTTTCCCAAGCTTCGCGTGCGTATCCTTGCTGAATACGGCTCCGATGGTCTTCCTCCACCAATGTCCCAGATGCGAAATCTGGAAGAATTTGGTGATGGCGGAAGTCACCAGACCCGTACCGAGAAGCAGTACCAGGCCGATCTTAACCCACACAAAGGAGTTGATCGCGTCGTTGACACTGGTCAGTGTCGACATAAAATTATCCATACTTTTTCCTCCTCACACCCCTTGATCATCTTTTAAAATCTTACTTATAATACCACAGGAATACGTCCCTTGCCACAAAAACTTTAACGCTTTAAACAATTAGCACATGTGCGCAAAAAAAGGGAGAGCCACCCTGGCGGCTCTCCCTCGAGCTTTTCTGTATCTGTCTTCTTCTCTTACTTGAAGAATCCCATCTCCTCGGTCAACTGCTCCGCGATATCCTTCAGGGACTGAGCAGCAGCTGCAAGGGTATTGACCGTTGCGTTGAGTTCCTCCATGGACGCGCCGGTCTCCTCGGCCGCAGCCGCGTTCTCCTGCGAGATTGCGGAAAGAGAATTCATGGCGTCGACCACCTGAACCGTCTCCTTGTCGCACTTCTCGGTGGCATCCGTAATCTCCTGAACACCCGAGACGGTGGTCTGGATGTCACCAATCAGGACATTGACGCTCTCCACGGTAGCGCTGAGGATCTCATTCTGCTCCTCCATGGTCTCGCGCACGGTGCCCGCCTGCGCCACAGCTGCCTGGGACTCCTTAAGCAGGTTCTCCATCTCCTTGCGGATATCCACCGCAGCCTTGGAGGAATCGTCCGCCAGAGTACCGATCTCCTGTGCGACCACTGCAAATCCGCGGCCCGCATCTCCGGCTCTCGCTGCCTCGATCGAAGCATTCAGAGCGAGCAGGTTGGTCTGGGATGCGATGGAATTGATGGCTTCTACCTTGGTATTGATCACGGATACGGCACGGCTGGTAGCGCCGATCTTCTCCGAGATCTCCTCGATGGCTGCCTTCATCTGCTCGGAAGATACACGCAGCTTTTCGAGATCCTGAATGGAAGCCTTGCTGTTGTTGTTCATATTCTGAGCGGTAGCATCCAGATGTTCCGTATTGTCCATAACGGAGCGCAGATTCTCGTTGATCACGCCGGTATTCTCGGTCGCGTTCTGAATCTCGTCGGCCTGCTGGGTCGCGCCGCTGGCGATCTCCTGCACTGCATTGGCGACATCATCCGCCGTCTGGGAGATCTGCGCGCTGGTATCCGCCAGTTCGTCGGCAGAACCGGTAATGGTAGCGGTACTGGACTTGATATCCGCTACGATCACGGACAGCTTCTCGATCACCTGATGCACCTCGGAAGCCATCTCACCGAACTCATCGGTTCTCTTCAGGAACTTGGCATCCATCTCAACGAATTCGCCCTCTGCAAGCTTCGTGAGAGATCTGTTGGCTGCCTGGATCGGAGCCACGAAGCTGTTCGCCATCAGGAAGGCCACAACTACGGCGATGGCCAGTGCGATCAGGAAAAGAACGATCTGGATCATCGCTCCGGAAGTAGCCGAAGCCATGGTGGACTTGTAATCACGGATGTTGATGACCGTCCATCCGGTGGTGGGCTCCTTCAGATAGGAAACAATGCTCTTCACACCATCTATTTCGGTGATCATGGACCCTTCGGCGGTCTGCGCATTTTTATAATACTCCGTGCCGGAGCGATCGTCATCTTCCATGTCGGCGGTGATCTCCTGTTTGGAATCCGCGATCACGATGCCGTCGACGCCGCAGATCAGAAGCTGCTGATGACCGGCTGCTTCCGTCGCAAGGAATTCGTGAAGAATGCTGATATCAAAGTTACGGGTTACGGTACCGATCGGGGTCTTGCCATCTTCGTCATAGATGGGAACCGCCGGAACGACAATGCGGGAACCGGTGGTCTTACTCACGGACACCTCGGACAGGTTCGCCGTACCGGCAATCGCGGTCTTGAAATATCCGCGCTCACCGACGTTGGTAAAATTCCCCTTGGATCTGGCCAGGTTCTGACCGGTCGCATCGGAGATAACGGTCGAGTTCGAGTCGCCGCAGGAGGCATCAATCGTAGCAAGATAAGCTGCCATGCGATCGAGCTGTCCCTCGCGCTCTGCCTCGGACATTTTGACAAAATCACGGGTTCCGGGGTTATTGGCTGCTGCTTCGATCGCCCGGAAGCTCTGATTGATAATATCCAGAATATCTCCCTGGATGATGGTCACCTGCTTGAGGTTGATCTCCTCCGCATCTGCAAGAGAGCGCTTGATGGTATTCTGATAGCTGATAAGCGTCAGAAGGATCAGCGGGATCGCCGTGATCAGTACCATCGTGAGAATTAATCTGCTCTTGACTCCTCCACTTTTCTTTTGACTGGGACTCGATGTTGACATAGTTTTATACTCCTTTCAAATTTGTATCCCAAAACTAAGTCCGGTTCAAAGCTAAAATAAGCCAGGACATCAAAGAAAAGCCGATCTTGTG
>JAILAF010000048.1 GCA_024681775.1 Lachnospiraceae bacterium | reverse complement strand
GTCAGAAGCTCTCCCGCAAGGATGTTGGAATTGGCTCTGCCCCGATGGATCTCGCCGCCGGAGTGCCCGCCCAGCAGGCCATCGATCCGAATCTTCAGCGCAGCATCGGGGAGGCTGTCCGATACGGATGTAAGGGGCAGGAGACAGGTGACTCTTGCACCGCCGGCGCAGCCTGTCAGGAAGATTCCCTCGTCCTCCGAATCCAGATTCAGGAGGCGCTTTCCCTTCAGGGAGGAGAGATCGATGGCTCTGGCGCCGTCCATGCCCACCTCTTCCTCGGTGGTGATGATCACCTCCAGCGCGGGGTGAGGGATGGAGTCGGACTCCAAAAGGGCCAGGGAATAGGCCACGGCGATACCGTCATCGCCCCCCAGGGAGGTGTTCTCCGCGCTGAGCCAGTCCCCGTCAACGATTAGCTTCAAAGGGGTGGTCTTCATATTGATCCCGGACTCCGGGGTGGCCACCGCAACCATATCCATATGTCCCTGCAGGATCATGACGGGCTGATCCTCGTAGCCGGGGGTGGCGGGCTTTTTGAGGATGATGTTCAGGGCCTCGTCCTGTATGGTATCCAGCCCGTGTTCGATTCCAAAGTTTTTCAGATAATCGCTGATGCCCTTGCAATTGCCGGATCCTCTGGGGATCTTCGAGATTTCTTCAAAGTAGTAAAGAACCCGCTGGGGATTCATGCCTTCCAGTGCGCTCATGTCTATTCCTTCTTTCTGTTATGACTTGTATGCCGTTCCTGCATGGATCTGCTTTCGGAGCTTTTTGCATTAAAGATGCAGTTCGTAAAGGGCTCCGTATTTTTCCTCCAGATAGGAGAGGAAATCATCCGGGGTCAGTGCTCTGTCTGTAATGTCCAGGATCCACTCCGCGGGGGAGAGTCTGTCCGCCTTTGCAAAGACGTGCTCCTTCATCCAGCCGTTGATCCGGCCGAAATCCCCGGACCTGACGGCTTCGTCGATGGAAAAGTCCCCGTTCATGGTGTTGTAGTACATGGCATTGTAGAAATTCCCCAGAGCATAGGTGGGGAAGTAACCGAAGCCGCCGGACCAGTGCACATCCTGCAGGACACCCTCCGCGTCGTTCCCGGGCCGGATCCCCAGGTAGCGGTCATAGAGGTCGCTCCAGAGCTTCGGCAGATCTTCGATCGCAGCTTCCCCTGCCAGGATCCTCTTTTCCAGCTCATAGCGGATGATGATATGCAGGGTGTAGGTAAACTCGTCTGCATCCGTGCGGATCAGGGAGGGCTCCACCAGGTTGACGGCTTCATAGAGCTCCCGCTCACTCACATCGGAGAGCACCTGGGGGAAGATTTCCTTCGCCCTGGGATAGATCAGGTGGATGAAGGCCTCGGACCGGCCGATGCGGTTCTCGTAAAAGCGGGAGACGGACTCGTGTTCTCCCATGGACTTGATCCCCTTGATGTGGTAGGTCCAGTTCTCTGCGGGCTGGAGCTGCTCGAAAAGCGCATGTCCTCCCTCGTGGATCACGCTGTAGATGCTGGAGAGGAAATTGTTGGGGTCGTAATTGGTGGTGATGCGCTGGTCGTCCTTCCAGGGGCTGTCGGTGAAGGGGTGCTCCGTGGTGCCCAGGACCCCGCGCTTTTTGTCAAAATGCATCACATCCAGCAGATACTCCGCAAATTCCTGCTGCTGCGCATCTGTCACCGGGCGGGTGAGGAAGTCTCTGCGGATCGTCTTTTTTGAAGCCAGGATCTTCTTCAGAAGAGAAGAGATGCGATCCCCTGCGGTTCCGAAGATCCGGTCCAGAGTCCCGGCGGTCATGTCTCTCTCATAGATGGTCAGCAGGTTGTCATAGGGGAGGGGCTTTGCCTCCTCCTGCAGGGCGATCCGCTTAAGAAGCACATCCTTTAACGCCTGCAGAGAGGGAGCGAAGATGGAAAAATCGGAGGCCTTTTTGGCGGCCAGCCAGTCCACGTAAGCCTGGTTCCGGATCCTGGAGAGCTCGTGCTGCAGCTCCGGGGTCACGTTTTTGTCCATGAGGTACTGCCTGTGCAGATCCTCTGCCAGGGCGCGCTGATAGTCGTTCAGCGCATCGCGCCCTTCGTAGAGCGCATTGGATGCTTCCTCAAATGCAGGATCCTTGAGCTTTCGAAAGGCCTGGTTTTCCAGATAGGCCATCAGCTCTCCCTGCCTGCTCATGGCTTCCTCGGGGCAGATGGTCTCCAGGTCGTAATTGATCAGGGACACGGCCTGTCCCAGCAGATCCGTCTCTGTCAGGACCTGATCGACAACGTCATAACTTTCCTTTACGGTCATGGAATTCTCCTTGTTTTGTTGCATTTTTTCCGGTGGATCACGGCAGGCCTTCCTGCTTTTTGGCTCTGACCGGAGCTGCGGTCATCGGAAATCCCACCGGGACGCCTCCTCATATGGTACCACGCAGCGGGGGAATAATCCACCGAAAGGAAGCCTGTTGAGAAAAGATGACAAAGAATGTCCGCAACAAACGAAACACCCCCGGGACAAAAAATCCCGGGGGTGAAATCCAAAGCAGATGACGGGAGTCGAACCCGCCTCACCAGCTTGGGAAGCTGGGGTACTACCGATGTACTACATCTGCGCAGTCGGATGAACATCCGATACGAGTGACACTATACCAAAACGAAGCAAAAAATGCAAGATTTGATTAAAAACTGACATATCGTGCCAAAAAACTAACATATCCATCTTTTTGTCAAGTCAAAAAGTGTGATTTGCATATCAAAAATTATTGAAAATGACGCTTTAATACACTAAAATAGAGAAGTCGGTAACAGGGCCGGCAAAGTAACATATAGGAGGATACATATGAAAAAGAGTTGGAAGAGGTTGGGGGCTACCGCCCTGGCCGCAGCGCTGGCTGTCTTTTCACAGCCCGTACTGCCCGCACAGGCAGCGGTAGATGTTGATGCGCTGGCAGACGGCACTGCCTATCTGTCCATCAACAATTCGGACTGGGCGGATTTTGACGCCGAGTACACAAATGCCGAGATCACCGGGGACGGCCAGTATACGGTTTCCATGTTTGCTGCCGAGCCGCAGAATCTGGCACAGTTCAATGCACTTCAGGTGAAAAACGGTGAGAGCTTTATGGGAACCGGATCCATCCTGACCGTGGATGAGATCAAGCTGAACGGCGAGGCCATCGAACTGCAGGGAGATTCCTATACCTGCTCCGTGGACGGTGCCGGGATCGACACCAGAGTCAATCTGTATAACGAATGGAATTCTCCCGTGGACGCTGACGGAGTAGTGGCAGAGGATGTCCGTGCGGCCGGCGACCCCGCTGCCTGCACTGCAATGCTCTGGACCGCAGACCAGCTCACCGGGGTTTCCTCCATCGAGGTGACCTTTACCGTATCCGCTTTCGGAACCACCAAAGCGGCAGGCACCGCACCGGCTCATGAGCTGGCAGAGGATGCCGGACGTGCTTATCTCAACATCAACAACGCCGAATGGTCCGAGTTTGAGCGTGAGACTGTGGATGCGTATGTCGATGGCGACGGCCCCTACACTGTTTCCATGACCATGGCTGAGCCTCAGGATCTGGCACAGTTTAACGCGCTGGAGATTGTGGATGGTGAGTATGTCCTCGGAAACGGCAGCGTGGTGACCGTGGATGAGATCAAATTAAACGGCGAAGCCATCGAACTGCAGGGTGATTCCTACACCTGCTCCGCAGACGGCGCCGGGATCATCACCAGAGTCAATCTCTACAACGAGTGGAACTCTCCCGTGGATGACGCAGGAAATGTAGCCAAGGACGTGCGTGCGCTGGGCGACCCTGCTGCCTGCACCGCTATGCTGTGGACCGCAGAGCAGCTGACCGGGGTTTCCTCCATCGAGGTAACCTTTACCGTATCCGGCTTTGGCACCTTCCTGGAGACGGAGGAGGGTGCAGCCGCTCCTGCAGAGTCCGTGGATCTGAACGGTGTATATCATGCTTACATCGGTTTGCAGTCTCCCAAGTATACCTTCCGCAATGCGGTGGATGATGCCGCTTACGGTGCAGCCGTTGAGGACGGGAAATACTTTAACCAGCTGACCGGCTGGGACGGAGATCTTGCCATTACGGTGCCCGGAACCTTTGAGGATGCCGAGATCGCAGGCAACGGAACCTATACCGTGGCTGCCCGGGGCATCCAGTGGCCCGAGGGTGAGTTTGATGATCAGGATCACATGAATCTGATCTTCATCTCCACCGATATTCCCAATTCCGGCGAGATCGTGATCAGCGATGTGGCGCTGAAGATCGGCGGATCCTCCGTGGAGCTTGCTCCCGCCGGCGCCATCGTCAGCCCTGACAGTGTGAACTATCTGAACATGCTGATCCAGAACACCTGGAACGGTGATGTTGGAACCATCGGTTTCTACAGCGTTCCTTTTGAAGAGATCGAGATCACCTTTACCGTCAGCGGATTTGCCTATGATGCAGCAGCAGCCCCGGAGGCTCCCGCAGAGCCTGCGCCGGAAGCAGCTCCTGCAGAGCCTGCAGCAGAGCCTGCACCGGAAGCGGCACCCGCAGAGGCCGGTTCCAAATCCGTGGTCGGACCCGTGGTGGGTGGCTGTGTCGGTGTAGCTGCCGTAGCCGGTCTTGCGGTATATTTTGTCAGAAAAAAGAAGGGATGATCCCCTGAAGGCATCGGAGCCCTTTCCATGAGCCCCCTTCTCCCGGAAGGGGGCTCTATTAAAAAATCCGGTACCAAACTTAAAATTGAAAAACAGGGAGGAACCATGAAACAAGAACTTTCTGCGCGGGAACGTATGGCCGGAAAGATCGGCATCATACAGAGGATTGTGACACTGCTGTCACTGTTCTTTGTGTTTTTTCCGTCCGTGAATCCTGCCAGGGTCTCCGCATTGGTGGGAAGGACCCTTTCTCTTTTTACTTCCGGTGTTTCATACGCCAGACTGACATCCGAGATGGGACGCGCCTTCAGCAAGGACTGGATCAGTGCGGTTTCCATCCGTATCCTTTTTGCGGGCTCTGCGGTGATCCTTTTAGGGATCGCTCTGTCCTGCGCGGCTTCCTGCATGTCCCTGGGGAATCTGAAACTGAAATCCTACGGGAAATGGTTTGCCCTCTCCGGAAGTGTGCTCATGGGGGTAGGGCTGCTGCTCATCTGGACTTCCTATCTGCAGCTTCTGGGGTCTTCCAACCCCGGCAAGGTGGAAGCTGCCATTCCCACGGCCTTTTATCTGTATGTGGTGTTTACGGCGATATTGGTCCTGACGTCATCGTCATTTGCGCTGCTGCTTCCCAAGCCGCCCGCGGACAGTCGATGCGAGATGGAGGCGGGGTATAAGCTGTTTTTGATGTTCCTGCCCTTTGCCATGCTTTGTTTTGTCTTTTCCTATCTGCCGCTCTACGGATGGCGCTATGCCTTCTTTGAGTACACGGCGGGAAGCGACCTCAGTATGGATAAGTTCGTGGGATTCCACTGGTTTACCACGCTGCTTTCCAATGAGGCGACCAGAGCGGATATCCTCCGCGTTCTGCGCAATACTCTGGCCATGAGTGGTCTGGGAATCCTCACCGGCTGGCTGCCCATCGCCTTTGCGATCTTCCTCAATGAGATCAAAAATTCCCGTTTCCGCCGGATCATCCAGACGGTGACCACCATCCCCAATTTCATTTCCTGGGTCCTGGTGTATGCCATTGCACTGGCGATTTTTTCTACCGACGGATTCATCAACACCATGACCGGCGGAGATGTGAACTACCTGATGAACTCGTCTCACATGTGGCTGAAAATGCTGCTCTGGGGCACCTGGAAGGGCATCGGATGGAGTGCCATCATCTACATTGCCGGGATCTCCGGCATCGACCAACAGCTCTACGAAGCGGCCACGGTGGATGGCGCAGGCAGGTTTCAAAGGATGTGGCATATCACGGTCCCGGGGCTCCTGCCGACCTATTTTGTAATGCTGCTCATGTCCATTGCAGGCATTCTCAGCAACGGAATGGATCAGTATCTGGTCTTTTCCAATGCCAGAAACAAGGAGACCATTGAAGTCCTGGACCTCTATGTTTACAACCTGGGTATCCAGAACGGCATCATTCCCCTCTCCACCGTAGTGGGTATGGTGAAATCCATTGTCAGCGTGATCCTGCTCTTCGGCGCTAACCGGTTCTCCAAGGCGGTGCGCGGAGAGTCCATCGTATAGGAGGAAACTATGGAAACATTAAGCAAAATCCCGAAGTCCGGGCCCGGAAAAAAATCAGTGGCCGGAACGGGAGTGGTGGGGCGGAAAACGCCGGGAGACGTGATCTT
>JAILAF010000012.1 GCA_024681775.1 Lachnospiraceae bacterium | reverse complement strand
GCCTCGGGATCCTCGTAAGTATCGCTGTAGTACAGATCCGTCTTTTTTCCGCAGATCTCGCACTCCGCTTCCGCCACCGTCAGGGTGCCGTCGGCGATGGGAAAAGGATGATAGGGGAAGGAATAGTCGTGGATCCGCAGGACTTCCGCCGCCACCTTGTCCACATTTTCCTTCACCACCCGGGCCTCATACTCGCTCTTTTTGTCCGGCTCACTGATGAGGACCTTTTCCATCTGCACCAGCTTCTCCCGGATATGAGGGTTGATGTAATCGCACAGCACGATCTGGTGCTTGTTCCGCACCAGCACCGCATGCTCACCGCCGCCGTAATGCAGCTCCCCCACCAGGGCTTTTCCCTTAAAGTACCCGGGGATCACCAGCATAAAGGCGGAATGTTCCTCCGTAGCGAGGATATTGTAATTGCTCAGGGGTTCGATCTCTCTGGGATCCCACATGGGATGTTCCTCCTGTTTGTTATGACAGTCCTGTCATCTATGCAGTCTCTTCCGTCTCCACATAACCGTAGCGGTTCCGAAGCATGTCAAAGGTCACTTCGTCCACGATCCGTTTTACGGTCTCAAAGCCGCAGAAATACCGGCTCCTGCGCTCGTAAGCAATGATCTCGGAAAGGTGTTCCCTGACACCTTCTCCCAGATCGAGGCCCATGTCGGAAAAACAGCGAACGCCGTACTCCGTATACTCTTCGAGGGAGAAGGGCTGGCAGCAGAGATCATCCACATTCAGGAACCATCCGATGGTATCTTTCATGCGCTCGACATTTACCGCATCCATGGCGGGGACCCGGAAGATCAGGAACTGATCCTTGACGGTCTCCCGGAGTCTGGCAAACACTGCCCGCATTTCCGGCCCTTCGATGCGGTCCATCCACTTGGTGATATCGATACAGAGCACTCTGGGGTAAGAGGGTGCCGTCAGGATCCCGTCGTTATCCAGCACATGAAGCAGCAGATCCCGGTCCGAGGTGAGCTGCGGCCCCTCGGCCTCCACGATATCGGGGATCCTCAGGGAATAATACCCGATGGGCAGCTCGCCTGGGCGAAAGCATATGTTCCATAGATCCCGCAGAGTCTTCACCCAGGTCTTGTATCCGTCTCCGTCAGCGATGGAAAGGAGCACTGCACGCTTTCTGAGGGAAAAATACTCATTGGTGTAGAGTGCGGAAAAAGTATCCCGGTAATCCGCCACGTAAGCCTTTAATTCCTCGGCCCCCAGCAGCTTTTCCGTTTTTTCTTTTAGTTCCTCATAGTTCAGCTCGACATCTTCCATTCTCTTTTCCTCTTGCATGAAAGGTGATCAGACCATCAGACAAATCCCAGCCTGGTCTTCTTTTGCAGCAGTTCCTTGAATTCCTCCGCAGACTCTGCCTTCCGGAAATCGTCCGCCGTCAGGGTGATGAGGGATGCATCCAGTGGTCTGCCGCCCAGCTGAGCCTGTACCCGGAGGGCAGCCTTAGCTGCGGTGCGCTCATAGAGATTCCGCACAAAGCGGGCGTTGGAGAAGGACTCGCTTTCCAGCACCTCCTGCGACAGCGCCATGAAATACTCCTTTGCCGCATCTGCCAGGTCGCCTTTGACCTGATAGGTCTTTGTCGCCATGCTCATGAAGATCCGGTAGAGCTCGTCCCTGGTAAAGTTCCGGAACTTGATCTCGTGAGGGATCCTGCTCTTTAAGCCGGGATTGGCCTCCAGCATTTCCTTCATGCGGTCGGAGTAGCCGGAGAAGATCACGATGAAATCCTGCCGATGGTTTTCCATCTGGGTCAGCAGAGTATCCAGCGCCTCCTTGCCGAAATCCCGCTCGTCATTGTTGCGGTACAGGGTGTAGGCCTCGTCGATGAAAAGCACGGAACCGTAGGCATCCCTGCAGATGGCATTGGTGATGGGCGCCGTCTCGCCGATGTATTTTCCCACGAATTCCCTGCCGGAGCGCTCGAAGAACTGTCCCTTGGAAAGGACGTTCCGCTCCTTCAGCACCTTCCCCAGGAGTCTGGCCACGGTAGTCTTGCCGGTGCCGGGATTTCCCGTAAAGAGCATGTGCATGCAGGGTTTCTGATCGGCGGGCATTCTTGAGGAAACCTCCAATTGCGCCAGGATCTCGTCCACTCGCTCCCGGATCTCGTCGATGCCGATCATCTCGTCCAGCCCCTCCAGGCCGCCCTGGTCCTGTCTGCAGCGAGCCAGCATGGGTGCCAGGTCTTCCTCCCGGATGGTTTTTCTGTCTTTTAAGTCGAACCCGACCTCCTGCGACATAGCTCTCCTCCTTATCTCCGTCCGCTGCTTCTGCACCAGGATATCCTCCGTCAGCATTTCCACGGAGCGGAAGCCGTAAAAGTGTTTCTGATTGCGTTTCTGGATGATCAGCTCTTCCAGCTCATCCCGGGCCCCGTCTTCCACCTGATATCCTGTACGGGAAAGAAGCTGCACCGCAAACTGCGCGTATTGCTCGGTGGTAAAGGGCGGTACATCGATGACGATGAGAGGGTAGACCTCCCGGATGGCCCGCAGGACCCGCTCCTTCTCTGCGCCTTCCATGTAGGGGATCTTAAACACGGGCAGAACCTCACTGCCGTTTTCCCGCATTTCCGTCATGAACTCATGGAACCTGGCCGTACCCGCATCCACCGTCTTGAAGGTCAGGTCAAAGGCCACCATCTGTCCCTTCATCTGACTCTCTCCGATGATGGAAGTCATTTCCTCATAGGGACGATCCTTTTTCACCTCCCGGATCTTGGACGTCCTCCCCTGGATGTCCCGGACATCGCAAAGGTAAAGCGCCTGCCGCAGAATGGAGATGTAACGGGAAAAACCGTCTCCTCCCGAGATGGAGAAAAGAATGGCGCAGCGGGAGAAGAATTCCTGCTGGCACTCCGCTCCGGGCGAGGTGGAAATGGCGACAATGTCGGCACAGAGCTTTTTAAAATCCTCCATGCCCACCAGAGTGTCCAGATCCGTCATGGTAAAAATGCTCCAGATTTTCTCCGGGCCACCCCCTTCGTCGTCCTCTTCCACATCCTCGGGATCTTCTCCCCCGGTACTCGTAATATCCGCAACGGAATAAAAGGACTCTTCCGAAAGGTCCAGCGCCTTCCAAAGCTCCTCCGCGATGGTATTCAGGCAATGCTCTCTGGTGTTCAATACGCTGAATTCCAGGGACCGGCACGCCTCCTTGTGCTCGTCAAAGAGGTCCTGACGAAAGATCTTCCGGTAATGGTCCAGCACATAATCATCGATCTGTTTTTCTCCGATCTTCCGTCTGTCCTGAGGACCGAAGAAAAACATCATCTTA
>JAILAF010000005.1 GCA_024681775.1 Lachnospiraceae bacterium | reverse complement strand
CCACCGGAAAGGCGGCTGGGATACTGGTCCTTTTTAGAGAGGAGTCCCACACGCTCCAGGAGCTGCAGGGCTTCCGCTTCCGCGTCCTTTTTGCTGACGCCGCGGACCTTTACCGGCGCAAGTGTCATATTTTGCAGGACGGTTTTGTGGGGAAAGAGCTCGTAACTCTGGAACACCATGCCGATGCGCTCCCGGACTTTATTCAGCTTCGCGCCGGTGGAATCGATGGTCTCACCGTCCAGAGTGATGCGGCCTTCCTGGATGTTTTCCAGACCGTTGAGGCAGCGGAGGAAGGTGCTCTTGCCACATCCCGAAGGGCCTACGATGACCACCACTTCTCCTTTTCTGACACTGAGGTCAACCCGATCAAGAACCGTCAGGTCCTCGTAGCGCTTCACGAGGCCGGACACCTTCAAGATTACTTCGGATGCACTCACACTCGGATTCTGAGAGTTATTCACCTTTGTCTCCTCATTCTTCTCAGGAGCTTGTATCGATTCATTCTTCGTGCTCATAAGCCTGTTTCCATCCGTCATTTCACATTTTCGAAACGCAAGGAATCATTCCCTCTATCGCAGCCATTATTTCTGCCATTTTTTTTCCAGATATTTCGCCAGTCTCCCGATGGGATAGCACACTGCAAAATACAGCAAAAACACGGTCGCATACACACCGAAGGCCGCGTTGGGGGATGCCTTGCGGTTCGCCTCGATGATCTGCTGCCCCACTTTCAGCACCTCCACGATGCCGATCATCATCACCAGGCTGGTGGTCTTGATCATGCGGGTGATGAGATTGATGGACAAGGGCAACATCCGCCGCACGATCTGGGGCAGAATCACATGGAGGTAGGTCTGGGAGGTACTGAGTCCCAGAGCGTAACTGCTCTCATACTGGATGGCCGGGATGCCTGTGAGGGCGCCCCGCACCAGGTCCGCCATCTCCGCCGTTCCCCAGAGGGAGAACACGATGATGGACGCGGCCTCCGCGGAGAGGTTGAGTCCCAGCGCCTTGGTGGTGCCGAAATACACCAGAAAGAGAAGCACCATCTGGGGCATGATCCGGACGAACTCCAGATACCCCCGGGACACCGCCTTCACCACCGGCAGGTTCCGGGTCATGAGACTCCCCAGAAGCACCCCCAGCAGGATGCTGATGCCCACAGAGATCATACTGATCTTCATGGCCACCCCCAGGCCCCCCAGGAGCCTGGCAAAATTAGTCCCTTTCAGCAATACATCAAATCCCATACTACATTTACGCTCCAAACATCTTAAACCGTGCTTTTTTCTCCACCACGCTTCCCAGGATGGACACGGGAAGGAGCATCACCGCATAGGCGCTCACCAGGAGGAACAACGCCTCCGTGGTATCGTAGTACAGTCCGATGAGGTCCTTCGCCGTAAACATGAGATCCATGAGGCTGATGGCGGAGAAAACGCTGGTCTCCTTCAGCAGGAAGATCACATTCGCCACGATGGCAGGCACGCTTAGGGTAAATGCCTCCGGCAGGATCACGGAGGTAAAGACCTGTGCCTTGGTCATACCCAGCGCCAGAGCGCTCTCCGTCTGTGCCGGGGACACTGCTCCGAGCCCGCTGCGAAAACCCTCCGCCATGTAGCTGCCGCCCAGGAGGCTGAGCCCCAGGATGCCGCAGCTCTCCGCAGAGAGGGCCAGCCCCACCTTCGGCAGTCCGAAGTACAGGAAAAAGAGCTGCACCAGCAGCGGCGTATTGCGGAAGAGCTCCACATAGCCCGCTGCGATGGTCTTGAATACCGGCACCTTGAAATGCATCACGAAGGACACCGCGATCCCGATCACCAGGGAAAGCGCGATCCCGACGCAGCCGATGCGCACCGTCAGGAAGAAGGCATCCACATAGCGGGGAAGATAACTTTGTAATACCGCACCATCCATAGCGCTATCCTTTTCTCTTTCTGTGGTCCAGGCGGACGCTCACTCTCATGCCCACCATCTGAATGATCTGGAAAATGAGGATGAGCAGTGCCACGGTGATGATCATGATATCCGTTTGCCATCTGTAGTAGCCGTAACGCACTGCGATGTCTCCCAAGCCGCCGCCGCCCACGGTTCCGGACATTGCGGAGTACCCAAGGAGGAGTCCGGTGGTGATGGTAAAGCCGGTGACCAGAGAGGTTCTGGCCTCCACCAGC
>JAILAF010000133.1 GCA_024681775.1 Lachnospiraceae bacterium | reverse complement strand
AAGATGAGCGACGACGACATCGCAGCCCTCCTCGCATCCATGGGTGGCGGTGAAGAGCCTGCTCCGGAAGCATCTGAGGAAGCAATCCCTGAAGTTCCTGCCGAGGAGCCAGCTCCCGAACCTGCACCCATGCCGGAACTTTCCGGTGATCCCAATGCAAAGATGAGCGACGACGACATCGCAGCCCTTCTTGCATCCATGGGCGGCGGTGAAGAGCCTGCTCCGGAAGCATCT
Source organism: Lachnospiraceae bacterium (assembly GCA_024681775.1). Lineage (GTDB taxonomy): Bacteria > Bacillota > Clostridia > Lachnospirales > Lachnospiraceae > AC2028. The sequence goes on along the minus strand of JAILAF010000133.1, from coordinate 9,048 downwards.
GAGGAAGCAATCCCTGAAGTTCCTGCCGAGGAGCCTGCTCCCGAGCCTGCACCCATGCCCCAGCTTTCCGGTGATCCCAATGCAAAGATGAGCGACGACGACATCGCAGCCCTCCTCGCATCCATGGGTGGCGGTGAAGAGCCTGCTCCGGAAGCGTCTGAGGAACCCATCCCTGCGGATGGTGCCGCAGTTCCTGACGATGGCAACGAGAACCTGAGCGCCGAGGATATTGCAGCATTGCTGGGCACCATGAGCGGTGGCGTTACCATGGAAGGCGAGGGCTATGAGCCTGTTGACGGAAGTGAGGAGGAAGCCGCTCCCGCAGAGGAAGTTTTGATCGATGAAACTCCTGAGTCCGGCGAAGCACCTTCTGCCGATGATCTTCTCAGCGGCCTGGATATGTCCATCCTGGATGAGGACCTGGATGCGGATTCCATGGATCCCCTCTCCATGTCCGAAGAGGATCTGGAGGCCCGCCTTAACATGGCAAAGGCGGATGGCGAGCGGGAAGAAGTATCTGCAGTTCCGGAGGATCTGAATCAGCAGCTGATGGATTCCGGTGATGCCGATTTTTCCGATATCGGTGATATGCTGGAGAAGGCGGATAACAACATCGCTGTCGGTGACGAAGTGGCCGCGCTCCTTGGAAATGAAGACGCTACGGACTATGCCGCCATGGCGCTGGGCGAAGAAAAGCCTGCACCCATGACCAAAGAGGAAAAGGCTGCCGAGAAGAAACGTCTGAGAGAAGAGAAAAAAGAAGCAAAACGCCTTGCGAAGGAGAAAAAAGCTGCCGAGAAGGCTGCGAAAAAAGCAGCAAAATCCGGCAAGACTGCTCCCGAAACCGGTGAAGCGGATCTGTCCGATGTGGAAGAACTCCTGCGAGGTGCGGATGCCGCAGCGGGCATGAGCGGTGCGGATGATGAAGGGGTTGCTGACAGCGGTTCATCCGAAGATGAGCTGGCTGCTCTGGGCATTGACAACAGCCCCATGATCGATGAAAGTCCCGCCACATCCGATGAGGATGAGATACTTGCGGCGCTTTTGGGCGGCGCAGATGGCGGTGCTGCGGATGATGCGGAGGCACCTTCGATCGATCATCTGGAAGCGGTTTCCTTCGATGAAGCAGAAGGCATCATGGCGGATGATCTGGATGCCATCCGTGAGAAGTCCGAGCCCAAGAAGAAAGGATTCTTTGCAAAGATCCTGGATTTCCTCACCGAGGAAGCGGATGACGGAGAGGATGACAAGGATTCCCTGAAGCTGTCCGATGAAAATGCCCAGGTGCTGGAAGAGCTGGATGCCGAGGGCGGAGACGACAAGAAGGGAAAGAAGAAAAAGAAGAAGGACAAAAAGGCCAAGAAAGGCAAGGAGGCCGAAGCTCCCGCCGAAGGAGAAGAGGGAGAAGAAGGCGGAGAAGCCGAAGGCAAGAAGAAAAAGAAGAAAGAGAAGAAGCCCAAGAAGGAAAAGGAGCCGTTGCCCGACGACGGAAAGCCCGAGAAGAAGCTGAACAAGAAGGCAGTGATCATGATCATCCTGATCTGCCTGACCCTTGGCGTCGTTCTGTTCCTGGGCGCAAGCTTTACCGGCAACTACGCTACCAAGAAAGCCGGAAGAGAAGCTTATATGCAGGGGGATTATCAGACCTGCTATCAGAACCTGCTGGGCAAGAACCTGAACGAAACCGAGACGGTGATGTTCAACAAGTCCGAATGTATCCTGCGGATCCGCCTGTGGCTCAGGGAGTATGAGATCCTTTCCGAGGAGTCCGAGGTGCGGGCACTGGATGTGCTCATCCAGTCCGTCAACGCATATCCGAACCTGTACACTTCCGCTGTGAAGTGGAATTGTACCGAGGATGTATCTGCGGTTTACAACGACATGCTGAATATCCTGGAGAATAAGTACGGCCTCACCGAGGCAGACGCCATGGCCATTGCACAGGAGCCGGATGATGTGACCTACACCAGACTGGTGACGGCTGCCGCAAACGGCGAAGGCTACGGAAATGCGCCGGAGGAAGAAGTGCCCGATGAACCTGCAGAACCCGTGGAAGTGATCCCCGACGAACTCCCCGAGGAGCAGGACATGGGCGGAGTTGATTTTGTAGAACAGCCTTAAGAAAGATGGTTCCGAAGAAATGATCGCGATTATCGATTACGATGCAGGAAATGTAAAAAGTGTGGAAAAGGCTGTTGCCTATCTGGGCAGTAACGCTGTCCTTACGGATGATCCGGAAATGATCCGCAAGGCTGACGGCGTGATCCTTCCCGGTGTAGGTGCTTTCGGCGACGCCATGAAGAGCCTTATCAGCCGCGGACTTCCGGAAGTGATCCGGGAGGTTGCGGATGCCGGGAAGCCTTTTCTGGGGATCTGCCTCGGGATGCAGCTGCTTTTTGAGGACAGTGAGGAAAGTCCCGGTGTTCCCGGTCTGGGACTGTGCAAGGGACACATCCTTCGCATCCCTTCAGACGGCGTCAGAAAGGTGCCGCAGATCGGCTGGAACAGTCTGGCCTATCCCAATCCCGGGAAGCTCTTTACAGGGGTTCCTGAGGGCTCCTACGTGTATTTTGTCCATTCCTATTACCTGAAAGCGGATGATCCTTCTATCGTCACCGCAACTACGACTTACGGACCGGTACTGGATGTTTCCATCCAGCAGGGGAATCTCTTCGCTACCCAGTTCCATCCGGAGAAAAGCTCCGGCATGGGCCTCAAAATGCTGGAGAATTTCCTGCATCTAGCAGAAGGGAGGACCTCATGTTAACCAAGCGGATCATTCCCTGTCTGGATGTGAAGGACGGAAGAGTCGTAAAAGGCGTGAAATTCCTGAATCTGAAGGATGCAGGAGACCCTGCGGAGATCTCGGCTGCCTACGATCAGGCCGGTGCCGATGAAGTGGTTTTTCTGGATATCACTGCTTCCGCCGACAACCGCGACACCCAGCTTTCCTGGGTGCGTGAGGTCGCTTCCCAGCTGTTCATCCCCTTTACGGTGGGCGGCGGGATCCGTACGGTGGAGGATTTTAAGGCCATTTTGCGGGAAGGCGCCGACAAGATCGCCGTCAATTCCGCTGCCATCATGCGGCCGGAACTCATCAGTGAAGCAGCAGAGAAATTCGGTTCTCAATGTGTTGTGGTGGCCATCGATGCGAAAAAGCGGGGGGCTGCGGAAGGCTGGACCATCTATAAGAACGGCGGCCGGGTGGATATGGAGATCGATCTGGTGGAATGGGCCAGAAAAGCAGAAAGCCTCGGTGCCGGTGAGATCCTGCTCACCAGTATGGATGCGGACGGTACGAAAGCCGGCTATGACTTGCCCATGCTGAAGGCCGTATGTGAATCGGTATCCATTCCCGTCATCGCTTCCGGCGGTGCCGGCACCAAAGAGCATTTTTACGAAGCTTCCGAAGCGGGCGCAGAGGCGCTGCTTGCGGCTTCCCTGTTCCATTACAAGGAACTGGAGATCCGGGAAGTGAAGGAATACTTAAAGGATAAGGGCGTCTCCGTGCGTCTGTAAGAGAATATGGCTGCGATAACGAACGACTGGCTGGAGGTACTGGATCCGGAATTCCATAAGGAATACTACCGGAAGCTGTACCTCTTTCTCAAAGAAGAATATGCCACACATGTCATTTATCCCCCTTCGGATCAGATCTTTACCGCCTTTCATTCCACGCCTTTGAGCAAGGTGAAGGTGGTGATCCTGGGACAGGACCCCTATCATGAACCGGGGCAGGCCCATGGCCTGAGTTTTTCCGTGCAGGAAGGGATCGAACCGCCGCCCAGCCTGGTGAACATCTATCAGGAATTGCATACGGATCTGGGCTGCACGGTGCCGAACCACGGATGTCTGCAAAAGTGGGCCGATCAGGGAGTCCTGCTTTTAAACTCCATCCTGACGGTGCGGGCCCATCAGGCGTTTTCCCATAAGGGAAAGGGCTGGGAAACCTTCACGGATGCAGCCATCAGGGGGCTGAATACGCAGGATCGCCCCATTGTCTTTATCCTTTGGGGAAAAAGTGCTCGGGATAAAAAAGTCATGTTGAACAATCCCAATCATCTGATCCTGGAATCGCCCCATCCCAGTCCCTTATCGGCATATCGTGGCTTTTTCGGGAGCAGGCCCTTCAGCAAGACCAATGAATTTTTGATCGCTCATGGGGAGACCCCCATTGACTGGCAGTTGTGATTTTAGATCCAAAGAGGAGTGAGGAGATTATGAAAAAAGTACCTTTTGTCACCAAAGAACAGGTGGAGGAGATCGTCAAGACCTACCCCACCCCCTTTCATATCTATGATGAGAAGGGGATCATCGAGAATGTGGAGAACCTGAAGAAGGCCTTCTCCTGGAATCCCGGCTATCAGGAGTTTTTTGCCGTGAAAGCCACGCCCAATCCGTTCCTGATGAAGATCCTGAACGATCACGGATGCGGCTGTGACTGCTCCTCTCTGACGGAGCTCCAGCTCAGCACAGCCATCGGTGTTTCCGGCAGGGACATCATGTTTTCCTCCAATGATACTCCCGCGGAGGAGTATGCTTACGCTGCAGAGATCGGCGCCACCATCAATCTGGATGACATCACCCACATCGAATTCCTGGAGGGGATCCTTGGAAAACTCCCCGAGACCATCAGCTGCCGCTTCAATCCCGGCGGATATTTTTCCATTGCAAACAGCATCATGGACAATCCGGGAGATGCAAAATACGGCTTTACCACGGAGCAGATGTTTGAAGGCTTCCGGATTCTGAAGGAAAAAGGCGTAAAGCATTTCGGCATTCACGCATTTCTTGCGAGCAATACCGTGACCAATGATTACTATCCCGAACTGGCCCGCCAGCTCTTTACCCTGGCTGTAAAGCTCAAAGAGGAGACCGGTGCGGACATCACCTTCATCAATCTTTCCGGCGGTATCGGCATTCCCTATCGTCCCGATCAGGAGCCCAATGACATCTTTGTCATCGGAGAGGGCGTGCACAAAGCGTACGATGAAATCCTGGTGCCTGCAGGCATGGAGAATGTGGCAATCTTCACGGAGCTGGGCAGATACATGCTGGCGCCTTACGGCCATCTCATTACAAAAGCGATCCACGAGAAGCACACTCACAAGGAGTACATCGGTGTGGATGCCTGCGCCGTGAACCTGATGCGTCCCGCCATGTACGGTGCTTATCACCATATCACCGTGCTGGGGAAGGAGGACGCACCTTCCGATCACGTGTATGATGTCACCGGCTCTCTGTGTGAAAACAACGACAAATTCGCCATCGACAGACAGCTCCCGGAGATTGAAAAAGGCGATTATCTGGCTATCCATGACACCGGAGCCCACGGCTTTTCCATGGGATACAATTACAACGGCAAGCTTCGTTCCGCAGAGCTCCTGCTGAAGGCGGACGGCAGCGTACAGCTCATCCGCCGTGCCGAGACGCCCATGGACTATTTTGCTACCTTTGATCCGTTCCCGGTTTATGAGACCTTAAAGGAGATCAACTCTTAATGCGCTATCCCGAATTCATCCGGGAAGGCGGCACCATCGGACTTCCCGCGCCTTCCTTTGCTCCCACCACGGAGCCGTACCTCAGCTTATACAAAAATGCCTTAAAGACCCTGGAGGTCAAGGGATATCATTTGAAGCCCGGGCCCAATGCCACCGCTGACTGCGGGGTAGGCATCAGCAATACGCCGGAAGCCTGCGGACGGGAGCTGACGGAGATGTATCTGGATGAAACGGATGCATTGATCTCCCTCGGTGGCGGAGAACTCATGTGTGAGATTCTGGACTATGTGGATTTTGACCGTATCAAAGCCGCAAAGCCCAAGTGGTTCATGGGCTATTCCGACAATACGAATTTTGCCTATCCTCTTGCCACCATTTGTGACACGGCTGCCATTTATGGTCCCTGCTTCGGTGCCTTCGGTGCGGAACCCTGGCATGAAAGCGTAAAGGATGCGCTGGATGTTTTTACCGGAAAGACCCTGACAGTGCATTCCTACGACAAGTATGAGACCGAATCCCTGTGTGACGAAGTGCATCCGCTGGCACCCATCAATGCCACGGAGCCTCGTCTGCACGGCGTTTATGACGGGAAGGATTTTTATCCGAAGGGCACCTTTACAGGAGAACTCCGGGCGGAAGGCAGATTCCTGGGAGGCTGCATGGACTGCCTGGTGAACCTTCTTGGGACGAAATACGATCAGACCAAAGCATTTCTGGAGCGGTACCGGGAGCAGAAGATCATCTGGTTCCTGGAAGCCTGTGATCTGAATGTTTTTGCCATCCGCAGGGCCATGTGGGAGATGGATCAGGCAGGCTGGTTCGCTTCCGTTTCCGCATTTCTCATCGGCAGGCCTTTAAACGGCGGGCAGATGATCAATCTGGACGCCTGTGAAGCCTACCTGCCCTATGCAAGAAAGTATGGCGTGCCCATGATCCTTGACATGGATCTGGGCCATGTGGATCCCCAGATGCCTCTGATCGTAGGGGCAAACGCGCAGGTCCTTATCAAAGGCAATGACGCGGAGATCCAGATGGAGCTTACCTGATGACAAATGCGGTTACGGGCTGGAGTACCCTGCAGATATATTCTCCCGTTTCTAAGCCGTGCAAATATTTCTTGAAACATCGGTACAACTGTGGTAAGATTACCGATGTTGCAAGTGCGCTGGTGTGTCGGAATGGTAGACGAGGCAGACTCAAAATCTGTTGGGGGCGACCTCGTGTGGGTTCAAGTCCCACCACCAGCATTGGTCCCGAATCCCTTTTGAACAAGGGGTTCGGGCTTTTCTTTTTTAGCAAAATATAATAAAATAAATTGGTGTGTTTTGATGTGGGTCCGTCCCTTTGGAGGCGCCATGAATTGTAAGGATTTTGAGAGACTGATCCCCGAATTCCTGCGCAGTAACATGAACTACTCGCAGATGGAAGCCTTTCGGGAGCATATGGACAATTGCGAGAGCTGCAAGGAAGAGCTGAGCATCCAGTTCCTGGTAGCGGAAGGCATGCGCCATCTGGAGGATGACGGCGCCTTTGATCTCCAGATCGAGATGGAGAAGCGCCTGGCCCAGAATTCGCTGAAGATCGACAGACACAATCGTTTTATCCTGATCCGCAGATATTTTCTCACCACCCTGTTTTCCATGTTGGGCGTGGTTTTGCTTTATTTGTTCGGTTGATACGGGAGGGGAGCCTTGGAGAAGAAGAAACTCATTCTCATAGACGGTCACAGCATTGTCCACCGCGCTTATTACGGCGTGCCTGATCTGACAAATTCCCGCGGAATGCACACCAATGCTATCTACGGATTTTTGAATATCCTTTTTAAGGCGCTGAAGGAGGAGCATCCCGCTTATCTCGTGATCGCCTTCGACGAGCATGCCCCCACTTTCCGGCATGCCCTTTTTGCAGAGTATAAAGGCACCAGAAAGCCCATGGATCCAGAGCTGCGGGAGCAGATCCCGGCGCTCCGTGAGATCCTGGAAGCCATGACGATCCCTTGCGTCTCCATTCCCACCATCGAAGCGGATGACATTCTGGGGACCCTGGCACTGAAGGCTTCCGCCGACGGACTGGATGTGGACCTGATCTCAGGTGACAGGGATCTGCTGCAGATCGCCAGAGAGAACGTGCGGATCTGCATTCCCACCACTGTCCGCGGTCAGACCACCACAAAATACTATCACGAGAAGGAACTGCTGGAAGAATATCATCTGACCCCTTCCCAGTTCATTGACAGGAAGGCCCTGATGGGGGATTCTTCCGACAATTATCCCGGCGTCCCCAAGGTGGGTGAGAAGACTGCAACGGAGCTGATCGAAACCTACGGCAGTCTGGACGGTGTCTATGAGCATCTGGAGGAGATCTCCAAAAATGCCATCCGGGAGTCCCTGCGGGAGAACCGTGACCTGGCATATCTGTGCAGGACACTGGCTACCATCAAGACCGACTGCGATTTTGATTTTTCCTACGAGTCCGCAGGGACGGAGCACCTTTTTACCTCTGCCGCCTATGAGCTCATCAAACAATACGAACTGAAATCCTTCTTCCCCTATTTCGAGGAAGCTGACAAGACTGTCACTATGCCGGAGAAGAAGGTCACCACTTTTGGCGACCTTACCGCCTGGACGGAAGCGGTGAAGGCAGCGGGGCATTCCGCTCTCGGCCTTTCCTTCGGACTGGAGGAAGGAACCCTTTATGGCATATGTGCCGCCGGACTTTCGGAGGAAAGCGCATCCCTTTATTATCTGCAGACGGTTCCCGGCAGAGAGAGAGAAGCGGCAGCTGCATTGGAAGGCCTTCTGAAAGAGGGCCTGCAGGTGAGCCTGTGCGATGTGAAGGACGATTACAGGATCCTGGGGCTTGATTGCAAAGCGGATCTGTTTGACTGCATCATCGGAGCTTATCTGGTCAATCCGCTGAAGAATGATTATGACGAGGAATCCGTTGCCCTGGAATATCTGCAATGGACGGTGAAGAGCAGGAAGGAGCGTTACGGCAAGCGCACGCTGCAGGAAGTATCCTTCGCCGATCCCGATACCCTGCGGGAGGACCTGTGTGACAGAGCCCTCATCAGCCTGAAAGCGGCGCCCCTGATCCGGGAATCCCTGGAGCGCAGGGGGATGGACCGGCTCATGACCGATATCGAAATGCCCCTGTCCAAGGTGCTCTATGACATGGAGCGCGTCGGCATCCGCGTGAAGCGGGACGACCTTACCGCCTTCAGCAAGGAGCTGGAGGAGGGCATCACTGTCCTGGAAAAGCGGATCTACGAGGAAGCGGGGGAGGAATTTAACATTCAATCGCCCAAGCAGCTGGGTGTGATCCTCTTTGAAAAGCTGGGGCTGCCCGGCGGGAAGAAGACAAAATCCGGGTATTCCACCGCTGCGGATGTACTGGAAAAGCTGGCGGGGCAATCCCCCATCGTGCTGGATATCCTGGAGTACAGAGCCTTAAGCAAGCTGAAGAGCACCTATGCCGACGGCCTGCCTGCATTCATCGGCCCCGATGAGCGGATCCACTGCCGCTTCAATCAGACCGTTACCGCTAC
>JAILAF010000128.1 GCA_024681775.1 Lachnospiraceae bacterium | reverse complement strand
TCACATCGGTGATCCGAAAAAAGGGGACCAGGAAAAGCGTATAGCCCAACTTTTGAAACATCAGAGTCGCACCATGATAAGCCACTCCTTCCCCCAGAAAAATGCTCCGCGCCAGGGCGTAGTATCGCAGTTCATCCTGATAGGTAAACATTGTCCGATCAAAATCGGCAATCAGAAAGCGAACAAACGTGCCAAGCAGAAACAACGCCGCCAAAACAGCGGCGCTGCACCCTTTTTTTGTTAGGAGATCACGTTTTCCGTCAATATTCATTTGGGTTATTCCTTCTCTTTTTTCCCGTGGAAGGGCCGGTGCTTGCCTTCATACCCTTCCGGAACCATACCGCCGTGAAAGCGGTGCAGATCACTGACAGAAACGAGATGCCCTCCGCCAGCCGCCAGTACCATGGCTCCTGAAAGCCGATCAATACATTGCCGGAGCTACCCTCGGGGACAAGTACCTTCACCAGGTTGTTCTCACCGTCCGTGACCGGCATTTTTTCTCCGGTAGCTTCCTGTCTCGCAACATATCCTTTGTAATTAAATACAGGGATCTGCACGAATGCCTCTTTCCCCGCCTCTTCCACGGAGATCAGGTATGTCGTCCCTCTGAATCCCAGCACTTCCCCCGTCATATCGTGAAAAACCGGAGTCGCGGTTTCCTGCGGGATGTAGCTCCCTTGCTTCATGTATTCACCGGAGCCGACAAAATACAGATCCAGATCCCATTGGTCCCGAAAAGCGGCACGTTGCCCACTGCTTCCCGCATATTGAAAAGGAAGCACCACCAGGGCCGTCAAAAGAATCCCTACATAAATCCCGGTCCTCACCACCGGCTTTAGTGCCTCAATCTCCAGCATGACTGACAGACATTCTCCCAGCAATAAAGTGAGAAATACCGCCGGAAGGATCATCAGCCGCCAGGAAAATTGTATCACCCCCAGCATCTTCAGGAAAGGAAGGATCGTGACTATCCGATCCCAGGGACAAAGATTGGATATCAAAAACAGCAACATAATGCTGCTTCCTCCCAAAAACAGCATTCTTCGGTTGCCTTTCTTTTTGACAAACAGGAGCAACATAAACAAAACGGAAAGGGAAAGGGCCAATCCCGGTGTGATAGGAGAATCCGCCACTGCCTCATGCATAAGGGAGCCGAAATAATCAAAGATCTGCTTTACAGTCGCATTTCTCGCGGGCTCCGAAAAGGGAACCCCGTAGGATTTGCCCGTGATCCACATCGGAACCGTTAGGGTATAGTCCAGGAATGGGACCAGAAAATAGGCATTCCACGCGGCAAAGATTCCGACAGCGCCGAAAACCACAGGAAAAAACCGCTTTTTCCTCACCACCTTGATCCCGAACAGTAATACAAGGAGCAGCCCAATCCCGACAACGATCACACTGAGAATATGAACCGAGAACACCCCCGTCATTCCCAGGGCCAGCAAGAGGGACTGTCTCAGTCCGATCTTCTCTTCGTAGAGCAGTTCCCAGATTGCCAGAGCAATGATCGGAAAAAAACAAAAGGCACTGTACTCTCCCACCGCAGCTCTGGTATAGATATCCAGAAGTCGATAAGGCACCAGACTATATACCGCACAAAGGATAAATCCGATGGATTTGGAAGAAAAAATCCTTGAAAAGCACAGATAAGAACCAATCACCGTAGCCCCATTGATCAGGGCCACGTACCACAGATAGGCTGTCGTCAGCTCAAATCCAATCAATCGCAGTATAGCCGGAAAATAGAGGAGGATATCATTGTACATGATGGAGCTGGGATACCCATACCCATCCATCCACAGATACGGGATCCTGGCAGGAAAATGCCCCAAATTCAACTCCTGCGCAAGCGCCTCCAGGCGAATGTAATGGAACACCAGATCATTTCCCGCGACCACGCCAATGCCAAAAAATTCCGGAAGCAGCGCAAGAAGCATCACGCCCAAAAGCCCACAGAGACTCCGCCTGTTTTCCCACAGTTTTTTCCTGCAACAAAAGGCACACCCCCCAAACGCAACGGCGCAGAATACTATAAAGAACAACTTTTTGAATCCGTAAGCATGCAACTGAACAAGCATATCTACTCCAGTCCATCCAGGCGATAGAGGGTCACGTACTCCAGTTTGCAATCAACGGTCTGCTGGTTCCGTACCACCATTTCAAAGTTCTCGACGGGCTCCGTCAGCACAAATCTGTGAAATACCCGATAGGCTGCGATGACCGCTCTTTGATCCGCAATTTCTGTTTGCCCCAGATCCGCCGTGAAGGAAATGTCGGCATTTGCGATGAGATTGCCAAACACATCCACCTCATAGGTTGCGGCAGGCATCTCAATATACGGTCCATAGCTGGTGCCGCCATAATGAATCAACCGGCCACTCTCATCGTCCTCCGCCAGATCCAGGTATTTGCCGGCGGCGGGCATCAGGTTAAATTCCGTGATCTTCAGAGGAATCTCCTCCACCCCTTCCAGGGGATCTCTCGTACCGATCAACAGGTCTCCCGCCAGGTAAAAGTGGAAGGGCCTGTCTTTGGCCAAAAAGTAATTGCCGGGAAAGAACACAAACACATCGGACGAATCGCCGGCTTCCAACATTTCCTGAGTCTTGTAAGCCATTTCCGCTCCCAGGAGTCTTGCAAAATAAAAGTTACTCTGGGTCTTCCCGTTCTTAATGGTCCAATCTGCCAACATGTAGAGGGTATCCGGATCATAGGTGGGAGTTCCCATGCCAAGATCCGATGCCAGTACCAGGCGTCTGTATTCCGGGCACTCCGCCAGGACCTGCATGACCTCCGACTCAGAGAAGGTATTTTCATATGTCACGTTACCAAAAGTCTCGCCTTTTCTGGCAGAGAGGAGACCTTCGCTGAGATCAAAAGCCTGGAGACACAGCACAGCGAAAACCACGGCGGTCACAATTTTGGGAGAGAGCGAGCGCAACACCATGATTAGTGCGCTCAACATCAGCGCATATACGCATACCTGCGCAACTCTGCTCGTAACGCGGAAGATTCCCCACAATTCCTCGATTCTCTTGGGAACAGAAAAAGTTCGAAGAATCCGGTCACCGTAGGTAATCTGATAAGTTACGGCAAATCCCAGACTAACCATGAAGGTGATCATCAGGGAAATTACGGAGACCGAACAATTTCGAATGGGCTTCTTTTTCCGGTGCCATACCAGAAAACCGACACAGGCCGCGAAAAGCAGAAGAAACACGCCCATGCCCAAATACGCGACGCCCTGATTTGGATAAACTCTGGGGAGCTCCGGAAGGATCCGGGACCATCCCCAGGGGTTCCAAAAGCCATTCAGATTAAAACTGTAATACCCGAGGCCGCCCCCTTCGTAGGTATCACTCTGCTGCAGGAATCCACCGAGCACGTAGACCGTCAGGAGGGAAGTCCCCAGGAATCCTCCCATACCGATGGCGTTTCGCCAAAAGCGCCGATGCACCACAAAATCCGCAAAGCAATAGGCAGCCAGAATGATGCCGACCATCAAAAGAAGATAAATATGCACTGCGGATGCGATCAGCCCCAATAAAGCACAGCGCATCAAAAAACGCCGTTTCTCCTCGAATTTTTTAGGAGTCAGACACAGTTCCAACGCCAAAAGCAGGATAAAATGGCTGGAAAGAGCCGTATGTCGAAACATATAAGTCAGATAGTAAGGATTCAGGAGAGAAAGCAATCCTCCAAGAACGGCGTTTACACGATTCTCCGTATAGTAAGACAGGATTCGGTAGGCGATCAGCGCCTGGGCCTCATAGCAGAGCAATCCCCAGAGCCCAAAATACTGAAATGGCACCTTGATCAAATGCGCAATCAGTTTGCATGGAATCGCCATAAGCGGGATGCTGTCCGTAAAAATAACAGACGTTGTCATTGGGGCACTGAGGGTCCTCAGGCCTCCCAGTGGAAACATCCATGTCTCATTTGCAAAGGCCTGCCACCCGAGATAATGCTGCGTCAGATCTCCTCCCAGCATCATCCAGTCGGTATAGAGCGGATTCAGAATACGAACTCCGTACATCCAGAAAAAAAACAGGAATGTTATCAGCGCAACAATCGCGGGACCGTAATCCAGCGATTTCCAGTCTATCTCCCGAATAAAACGATCTTTCTTTCCCTTCATCTAACCTTATCCTTTTACGCCACAGCATTTTTTCGACATCTCCGCGCTCCGTGCAGACAGATCGTACCGCCGATAACGAGGATCAATGCTGACAAAAGTGAAACCGTTTCCGCCAGGCGCCAATACCACAATTCCCGGAACATAACCAGCACGTTTCCCGAATATCCCTCCGGAATCAGCACACGGATCATATTGTTATCGCCGTCAACAATCGTTAACCGCTCCCCGGTTACTTCGTTCTCGGCGATGTATCCCTTATAATTAAATACGGGAATCTGGACAAAAGCTTCCTTCCCGGCGTCTTGCACGGAGAGCAGGCAGAACGTTCCATGAAAACCCAGAACACTTCCCTCCAGGTCATAAAAGATCGGATCCGCTTTTTCTTCCGGAACAGCGCTCCCCAGGCGCAGATACTCTCCCTTTCCCACATACGACAGGTTCAGATCCCATTGATCCCTGAAGGCCGCCCAATAGTTGTTTTGGTCCGTGTACAGGAAAGGCACCGTGAACAGCTCCAGAAAAACGATCCCGCCGACGATGCATTTTGAAATACGGTCCTTCGGATTCTTATCCTGAAAGCCGGCTGACAGACACTCTCCCAGCAAAAGTGTCAAAAACACGACAGGCAAGGTCATCAGCCGCCAAGAGAATTGTATCACATCAACATTGCGCACAAAAGGAAACAGGTCGGTCAGTTCTTCCCAGGGAAACATTTCGGAAGAAAGGAACAGGAAAAACAGGCTTACCCCTCCCAGAAAAAGCATCCTTCTGTTTCCCATCCCCTTAACAAACAGGAGCAATGCAAAGACCAGGGTTAACAGCAGGACCAAGCCGGGGGAAAGCTGTGTGTCCGTAATCTTTAACGGCATCACAGAGCGGAATACGCCGAAAATCTGATCAACTCCGGCCCGGGATCCCTGATCAGCAAAGGGAGTTCCACTATAGGACATCCCGGTAATCTTCATAGGAACAGTCAATATATAATCTGCAAAGGGAACCAGATAATAAGCGTTCAACGCGGCAAAGATTCCCATCGCTCCGAAGATTACGGAAAGAAAGTTTTTCTTTCCCACGACCTTGATATGAAACAGCAATACAACAATCAGGCCGACGCCAACGCTTACCAGACTGAGAAGATGCACGGAGAGAACCCCGGACACACCCAACGCCAACAAAATCGCCTGCCGAAGGCCCACCTTCTCCTCGTACAACAGTTCCCACATCGCCAAAGCAATGACCGGAAAAAAGCAAAAAGCACTGTACTCTCCCACAGCGGCTCTGGTATACAGGTCTACCAACCGGTAAGAGGACATACAATAGACCAGACTGAGAATCTGTCCGATCCGTTCCGAAGCGAATATTTTGGAAAAGCACCCGCATGAACTGAGGGCAGTTCCCGCATTAATCAAAAGAATATACCACAAAAAAACTGTTTTGAGATCAAATCCAATCAACCTCAAAACCGCCGGAATGTATAAAAGTATATCGTTGTACATAATCGAGCTGGGGTAGCCGTACCCATCCATCCACAAATACGGGATCTTTGCGGGGAAATGCCCCAGTCTCAATTCTTGTGTGAGGGATTCCACACGATTCATGTGGAATAACAGATCGTGACCGTATGCCAGCCCCTTCCCCGTTAACTCGGGAAGGGTTGTAACGGCCACAACACCGAGAAGAAACAGGAACGAGTACCTCCGTTCCCATAGTTTCTTCCGGCTTGCGAAAAGAAAAATGCAACCGCCGACAGCAACAAGGAATAAAAAAAGAATCTTTTTATATCCGTAATCATGCAGGAGCGCAATCATTGACCGCATTTCCTCCAAAAGCCTCCGCGTTTCCATGCCTACACCAGAATTCCATTATAATTCCTGGACATCGGAAAAGCAAATCTCCGGCGAAAGCTGACGGCGTAAGCTTTCTGTCAGTTGAAAAAATGAGAGACCTCTCAGAGGGCATATGGATCTGCCATAGATGCCCTTATCTTAGCCTTCTTTCTTTCAAATCGTCAAGATTGTTATAAATCATTGAGATGTGTCCGGATTGCTATTGTTTTCCGAACCGTCCTGCCGGGGATGGTTGCCTGGAGTCGTTCGATGTAAGACATTGTTCGACGCTGCTCTGAGGTTAGCATTCTTTTGGCAGCTTCAATCTCCACAAGGCCATCAGTTCCTGTAGCCGGCAGTTCCTCCATGAGCTTGCGACGACGGTATTCAACCAGATCGATGATCTTGTCGGCACCGTAATTCTTTACATAGCAACGCAGGCGACACATGCGGTCACTACCGGTCTCGCTCCAGCCCATGGGGCGGGAACTCATCCTCTCGGAATAAATGTTGCTTACATGACCTTCTGCGCTGCAGCCCAGAACATTTTTGTCATGAAATGCCCGCTGAATGGCCTCCCAGTTTCCTAGGATGTAACTTTCCGTTTCGCTGATCAGACTATCACGGCCTGTGCATTTGCGAATCTTTCCCAGCAGTTTCCGCATCTTCTTGGGTTTATTTTTGTAGATGTACTTATAAAACTTGCCCTTTACTGCATTGGCATCATCCAGCATGAGATTAGATACGCGATTGATGTATTTCATCAGATGGAATCGATCCTGAACCAGAACAGCTTTATCAACATAGTCTATCCCTGCTTTGATCCAGCTCGCACCATCTCCGCTAATGTAAATCTGTTTGATGTATCTGGTATCATAGTGAGATTCAATGTACTTTTGAACCTCCTCCCAAAGGGCTTGGTTCTGGACACTCCCGGTGTAGAGGCCTCCTAGGTAGTGGGGCGAAAGGAGCATCCTCTTGCCGGCACATACGTCCTCTTTTCCCTCGTAGAGGTAGATCAGCTTCCCAATCATGCCACAAGATGGCTGGCCGTTTTGCTGGCCATGGATATGATCCTCATCGGCCTCGATATAAAGATATCGGCACTTTTTCAAAGTAGTCGGAACAGGCTCCGGAAGCTCTTGTGTGACTGCGTGGACCTTGTTCATCACAGCCACTTTGGAAATTTTTTGATTTCCGATTTGGAGGCTATCTGCTGCATGCTGATAGGAATGGACTTCCGCCTCGTAAAGAACCTTAGCCTCTGCCTGAGAACTAAATCTTTCATGCTCCGGTAGCTTGATCAGTTCATCAAGAAGGCACCTTACCGTTCCATCTTCCAGATCCTGAAAAAGGGTGCGCATGTAATGGACATCGCCGACAGTTGTAATCAGCGTTCTGGAGCGTTTCCTCTGGACATTGAACCGTTCTTTTCGAATCTGACTGTCCCGGATAAGATCGTCCATTTCTGTCAGAATCAGGGATAGAAAATCAGCCGCTGTCTGCTTACTTAGATCAGCGACAAGCTTCTCAATCCTGAAAAACTGATCCGGATTAGCATAAAAATCTTCGCTAAGTTCGAATAATGCCCGTGCAAATGATGTCAAAAGTGTTACAATGTCCATGAGAGTACCTCCGTGGGTTTATTGTTTTGGCCAAATTCATTATACCCTCGAAAAGGAGATACTCTCATTTTTTATTCTTTTCTAACTGACAAAATCTTTACTCCGAC
>JAILAF010000049.1 GCA_024681775.1 Lachnospiraceae bacterium | reverse complement strand
CCCTGGGTATCCACCCTGTATAAAATGGGATACTCATAAGAAAGAGGAAGCAGAATCACATCCTCTCCTTCCTCTTCTTGCATATTTACATGTATGGTATCCAGCACGCTATTGGGAAAAATAAGGCTACCGATAAAGCCTGCCAGACAAATGACTGTCAGCAGGGGAAATACCAGATTCGGCCATACCGCCTTCTTTTTTCCAGTGCCGTTTTTGTTATTTGCTCTCATAGATCCGATTCCCGATCCGCCTTGGCAGACCCTTACAGTTTACCCTATGCCAAGACGATTCAGAGCCGAGAAGATCGCTCTGACGGAGGCTCTGGTGATGTTGCTGGAAACGCCAACGCCGTAGGTAACTCTTCCGTCCTCCGCATCCAGCAGATGGATATAGGCTGCTGCCTGGGAATTGGAACCGGACTGCAGTGCATGCTCCTCGTAGTCCAGTACCTTGACACGAACGCCTGTCACCTCGATCAGACCGCGCTGGATCGCATCGATCGGACCGTTGCCCACTGCCTCAAAGCTCTTTTCCTGACCGCGGTCGGTATAGGTCACCTTCACCTTGGTGTCAAATTCGGATTCCGTTTCATCGGACAGATCATCCACCTTCAGCTTCCTGAAATGCAGCGGCTCCTTCTTGTCCAGATACTCTGCGCGGAAGGTGTCCATAATGGTCTCGGGAGAAACCTCACCCTGCCGCTCGGAGATGGACTGGATCACATCCGCGAACTCTCTCTGCATGCCCTTGGGCAGCTTGAATCCGAAATAGGTGTCCATTACAAAGGCTACGCCGCCCTTGCCGGACTGGGAATTGATCCTGACGATGGGCTCGTACTCTCTTCCGATGTCCGCAGGATCGATGGGAAGGTAGGGAACCTCCCAGATGTCGCTCTTTTTCTCCTTCATGGCTGCAACGCCCTTGTTGATGGCATCCTGATGAGAGCCGGAGAAAGCGGTAAAGACCAGCTTGCCGGCATAAGGGTGTCTCGGATGCATGGGAATCTTGCAGCATCTCTCATAGATCTCAATGCTCTCATTGACATTCTCGATCGCAAGCTCCGGATCGATGCCCTGAGAGAACATGTTGTAGGCAATGTTCAGAATATCCACGTTTCCGGTACGCTCACCGTTTCCGAAGAGGGTTCCCTCCACTCTGTCGGCGCCTGCCAGGATCGCAAGCTCTGCGGAGGCCACGCCGGTTCCTCTGTCATTGTGGGGATGCACGGATAAGATGATGCTCTCCCTGTCTTCAAAATGACGGTTCATCCATTCAATGCGGTCCGCAAATACATTGGGCGTTGTCATCTCTACCGTGGACGGCAGATTGATGATGATGGGATTTTCCTTAGTCGCACCCCAGGCCTTTTGAACGGCGGTGCAGATCTCAAGTGCAAAATCAAGCTCCGTTCCGGTAAAGCTCTCGGGAGAGTACTCAAGGATGATCTTTCCATCGAAGTCCTTTGCCCGCTCCTTTACCATCTCGGTTCCCTTGACTGCGATGTCAATGATCTCCTCCCTGCTCTTGTGGAATACAACGTCTCTTTGCAGGGTAGAGGTGGAGTTGTAGATATGGAATACCACTTCCTTGCAGCCCTGGATGGATTCAAAGGTGCGGTCGATCAGTTCCTTACGGCACTGGGTCAGCACCTGGAGTCTTACATCATCGGGAACGAGCTTTCTCTCGATCAGCTGTCTCTGAAAATCGAACTCGATCTGGCTGGCTGCGGGAAATCCGACCTCGATCTCCTTGAAGCCCATCTTTACCAGATAGTTGAAAAACTCGATCTTTTCCGAAACGACCATGGGATCGATCAGGGCCTGATTGCCATCGCGAAGATCCACGCTGCACCAGATGGGTGCCTTCTCGATCTGTTTATTCGGCCACTGTCTGTCCGGAAGATCCACCACCGGATTTCTCTGATATCTTTTATAGTTTAACATGTCTAATCCTCCTAAAAAAAGGACCCATCCGCTGATGGGCCCTTTACTCTCCTAATCCGTTTTCAATGGCGGCGACCAAAGCCTTTAAAGCTTCCTCCTCATCCTCACCGTCACAAACAAACTCGACCTCATCGCCACACTTGACACACGCCCCCAGCACGCTTAGGACGCTCTTGGCATTAGCAGTATTTTCACGAAACGAAAAAGTGATCAGCGATTTAAACTGCATCGCTTCTTTACATAGAATGCCGGCCGGTCGAAGGTGAAGTCCCGTCGGATTTTTGATCGTAACCTTTTGACTTACCATAATACCTTCTCCTCAATACATAGAATAGATTTACCCCAATAAGATTTTAACACAATTATGCGATTCTGACAACAAAATTGTTTCTCCCGTTCTGCGGCTTGAAATATTCAACTTGGAAACACAAAGAAGCACAGAGATCATAGAGAATCTTGGACATGCATCTGAGATTTGCAAAAAATACAATGTCACAGACGCCGACGCGTGGGCAGACGAATACATTAAAGGTCTGCGCGATAAGAACGAGGCACAGAATCACAAAGTTCTTA